>CAYTOQ010000036.1:0-21898 GCA_964439445.1 uncultured Clostridium sp.
AATCTTTTATTGCATTATGTAACCTAATGGGGTACAATAGTGGATGTAAGTGGTGGATTGTGGTGACCAGTGGTAGATAGTGGTGGATTTGCCAGGGAATCACAAACATAATTGCGAAGGAAAGGAAGGTGAGGATCATGTCCAAGGGATTAAAAGGTGAATATAATCATTCCGTAGATGCTAAGGGCAGAATGATCGTGCCTTCAAAATTGAGAGAACAATTAGGAATATCCTTCGTAGTGACAAGAGGTATGGATGGTTGTCTGTTTGCTTATCCCAATGATGAATGGGAAATTTTTGAAGGAAAATTAAGACAGCTTCCAATGACGAATGAGAATTCAAGAAAGTTCAAAAGATTTTTCCAGGCGGGAGCAACAGATTGTGAAGTGGATAATCAGGGTAGAATTTTACTTCCTGCAACACTTAGGGAATTTGCTGGAATCACGAAGGACGTTACAATAGTGGGTGTCGGTGAGAGAGCAGAAATCTGGAGCAAAGAGAAATGGGAAGAAAAGAACAATATTGATGATATCGATTTCAACGAGTTAGCTCAAGGAATTGAAGATTTAGGTATTATGATTTGATGATTGTTCAAATTAATCAGGGAGGATAAACGTGGATTTTTCGCATAAGTCGGTTTTGTTAAATGAAACCATAGAAGGATTGAATATAAAAGCAGACGGAACTTATGTGGATGGTACCTTAGGTGGTGGTGGACACGCATTTTATGTGTGCGAACGTTTGTCTGACAAAGCTAGGTTCATAGGAATAGACCAGGATGCAGCTGCTATTGAAGCAGCAGGCATCCGTCTATTACCATATCAAGATAAAGTACATATTGACATTGTAAGAAGCAATTATCAGAAAACCCCTCAAGTCCTGAATGATTTAGGAATCAATGGAGTGGACGGAATCGTTTTGGATTTGGGGGTGTCCTCCTATCAGTTGGATACAGCCGAGAGAGGATTTACATACAGAGAGGATGTACCTCTTGATATGAGAATGGATCAAAGGCAGGAAATGACTGCTAAAGATATTATTAATCAATATTCTGAGATGGAACTTTTCAAGGTTATTCGAGACTATGGTGAAGAAAAGTTTGCGAAGAATATTGCAAAGCACATATGTCGTGCTAGACAAGAAAAAGAGATTGAGACAACATTTGAGCTCAACGAAATAATTAAGGCTGCTATACCAATTAGAGCTAGGTCTGCAGGAGGGCACCCTTCGAAAAGAACATTTCAGGCTATCAGGATTGAGCTAAATCAGGAACTGACCATTCTTGAACAATCCATCGACCAAATGATAGACCTTTTAAATCCAGGGGGCCGAATTTGCATAATTACGTTCCATTCATTAGAAGATCGGATTGTAAAAAGGATATTTAGAAATAACGAAAATCCTTGTACATGCCCTCCCGACTTTCCTAAATGCGTATGTGGTAATGTTTCCAAGGGGAAAGTGGTCACAAGGAAACCAATATTACCATCGCAGGAGGAGTTAGAGGAAAATCGCAGAAGTAAAAGTTCAAAATTGCGAGTGTTTGAACGAGCATAATTGGTATTAAGTAAAATACATAAGAAGAATATATACATCACAAAAGATGTATTAAAAAAGGGGAATGAGAATAGTGGCTTCAAGAAATGAACAGAGACGTTATTACATCGAGGGTAATACAGCAAGAAAATTAAATACAGCGCCTCAGAGAATTGAAAGACCAGAACGTAGACAAGAGCGACAAATTAGTACAAGTGCAAGAAGAAATTCAAAACGTGCCAGAGCGTTTGATTTAAAATATACAGTATGCTTAATGGTAGCAACCGTATTTTTGTTTGGTTCTTGTGTGAATATGCTTACAATTCAGGCGGATATTACAGAACAGAGAAGACAGATTGCTTCACTAGAGAGTACATTAAATGAATTGACGGACAAGAATAATGAGACAAGTAAGAGATTAGAGAGTTCTGTGGATTTGCCAAAAATATACGAGGTGGCAATCAACGAGCTTGGTATGGTTTATCCAAAGGCAGGACAGGTTATTTCTTATGAAGCAAGTAATCCAGACTATGTATTGCAGTTTAAAGATGTACCGATGGAATAAAATTAGGTGATAGAATGGCAAGAAAGAAAAAACGATTCTTAGAAAGAATGAAAATAAAGCTTATGTTTGTGGGCGGATTGTTTGTACTGTTTTTTCTTGTGTTGATTGGTAGAATGGTATATATCAATGCAAAGAATGGAAAACAGTATGAAAAGATTGTATTAGCGCAGCAAAGCTATGACAGCATTGAAATTCCGTACCGCAGAGGCGACATTTTAGATCGAAATGGAACACAGCTTGCAACAAGTGAAAAGGTATACAATTTAATTATAGAACCGAAAAATATTTTGCAAAGTGATGAAGTGAAAGAAGCAACTGTCAGCGCTTTGACAAAATATTTTGATTTAAGCGAGAAAGCTATAGAAGAAGCATTAGAGGATGATGCTTCTTTATATAAAAAAATGCTGAAAAAGATTTCCTATGAGAAAGTACAGCCATTTAACGAATTCGTAGAATCGGATGAAGGTAAGAATGTAAAAGGTGTATGGTTTGAAGAGGAATATGAAAGATACTATCCTTATGGAGCGTTGGCGTGCCATGCGTTAGGCTTTACGGTTAGCGGTAATGTAGGCCAAGGTGGAATTGAAGGATATTATAGTGATGAATTAAATGGCGTAAATGGTAGAGAGTATGGATATTTGACGCAGGAGTTGACGTTAGAGCGTACCACGAAAGCTCCTGTGAATGGATACAACGTAGTTTCTACAATTGATGCAAATGCACAAAACATTGTGGAAAAGAAAATTAAAGCATTTATGAGTGAAACTGGTGCTAGAAATGTTTCTGTATTGGTTATGGATCCGAATTCTGGTGAAGTTTTGGCAATGGCCAACTCCAATAGCTTTGATTTAAATGGTGCCTATGAGGACAGTGCAATAGAGTATATGTTTGAGGCAAGAAATATTGATTATTTGTTGACGGATTCTACAGTGAAAGAGTATTTTTCTGTGGCGGAAGGCGAGGTATTATCAGAGGAGAAGGCAACCCTTAAGGCGATTCTTGAAAATAAGGATATTGCAGCCTCAGAGAAACTTAAAAATTTACCGGATGATTTTCGGCTGATTTGTTTAAATAAGGCATGGAGAAATTATATTATTTCAGATGGTTTTGAACCAGGCTCCACCTATAAGACATTTACCATTGCAGGCGCATTGGAGGATAGTGTTTTACAAGGAGATGAAACCTTTTACTGTGAAGGAAAATATCAGGTGGAAGACAGGGAGATTAACTGTCATAACCATGACGGTCATGGAACGATTACCATTGAGCAATCATTAATGTATTCTTGTAATGTAGCCTTGATGCGTATTGCTTTAGCGGAAGGTCGTTCAACCTTTGCAAAGTATCAAGATGTATTTGGTTTTGGAAAGAGCACCAATGTGGACCTGACTGGTGAGGCGTCAGGCATTATCTATGACGAAAGTAAATTAAACAATGTAGAGCTTGCAACATCATCCTTTGGACAAGGATTGACTGTAACGATGATGCAGATTGGGGCGGCGTTTTGCTCTGTTATTAATGGTGGCGATTATTATGAGCCGCATATGGTAAAACAGATTATCGATGAGAATGGTGGAACTATTAGCAACATTGAACCAACTGTTCTTAGAAAGACGATATCTGCTGAAACATCATCGCTATTACGTGATGATTTGTTTGCAGTAGTTGATTCGGGTACAGCGCAAAAGGCGAAGGTTGAAGGATATACGATTGGTGGTAAGACAGGTACGGCGGAGAAGTTACCTCGTGGTAATGGAAAGTATTTGCTATCCTTTATCGGATTTGCTCCGGTTGAGAATCCTGAGGTGGTAGTTTATGTAACTGTGGATGAGCCGAATGTACCAGATCAGGCAAACTCAGGATTAGGTACAATTATTGCACAGAGTATTTTTGAAGAATTGTTGCCATATATGAATATATATCAGACAGAGGAAAAGAAGAGTGAGGGTGATCCGACAGTTGGAGATCAGAGTGCAACCCCAATTTATAATGGAGAAGCTCCAGAGGAACAACTGCAACAGGATTTAGAAACTGGTTCAACGGGTACAACAGAGAATGGTGGAGCGGCAACAACATCAACAGAAGATGTGCCACAAGAAACGCCAACGGAAACACCGGTAGAAGAGCCTTCTCAAGAACCACAAGGCGAAACACCTGTGGAGGAACCTGTACAGGAGGCCACTCCGGAGACATTAGATACACAATAAGATATTAGGTAAGAACCGCTGGTGGCAGGTTCTGTTAATTGTAACGGCATGATGAACTTTTGGGAGAAGTTTATCATGCTGGGGTTATTTTTGGGATTTTTTTCAATTCATATATTGAAGGTTTTGGTAATAAATTTATAAAAAGATTATTTGGAGAGTTTATGCCAAAAACTTTTACTAGAAAGAAAATATTTTTTGTTGCAATGGTGATTTTTATGGTTGCAACACTCTTGGTAGTTCGATTAGGTTATCTTATGGTTGCAAAATCGGAGTATTATCTGGCAAAAGCAGAAGCTCTTCATGATAGAGAACGTAGCATTAAAGCAAAAAGAGGTATTATTTATGACCGGAATGGTGTGGAATTGGCGGGAAATAAGCCGGTTTGTTCCATCTCGGTGATTCGTTCTCAGATAACAGATGAAGAAAAGGTGGTTCAGGCACTTTGCAGTGTGTTGGAACTAGATGAGGATGAGGTTCGCAAGAAGGTACAGGCGAATACGATACGAGAGAAGATTAAGAGTAATGTTGATAAAGAAGTGGCAGATAAGCTGCGGGATATGGACTTAGATGGTGTTATGGTGGATGAGGATTATAAGCGTTATTATCCTTATAGTACATTAGCAAGTAAGGTTCTTGGTTTTACAGGTGCAGATAATCAAGGCATTGTAGGACTAGAGGTTGCTTATGAAGAGGTTTTAGCTGGAACACCTGGAAGCATATTGACTTTAACGGATGCGCAAGGGCTTGAAATTGAAAATGAAGCAGAAAGCCGAATTGAGCCAATACCGGGTAATAATTTGTATACAACCATTGATGTGAATATACAAAAATATGCAGAACAGATTGCGACAAAAGTATTAAAGTCCAAGCAGGCAAAACGGGTATCTATTGTTTTAATGAATCCACAAAATGGAGAAATATATGCAATGGTTAATGTGCCTGAATATAATTTGAATGAACCGTATACCTTAGTAAATGTAGAAGATTTTTATGTGGAAACAGATGAAAGTGCTGAGGAAGTAGAGGCGGATACGAGAAATGATAATCAGGCTATGACAGAGAAAGAAAAACAGGATGCGTTAAACTCTATGTGGCGGAATTTCTGCATAAATGATACGTATGAGCCTGGTTCTACCTTTAAGATAGTGACTGCGACAGCTGCATTAGAAGAAAATGTAGTGAGCTTAAATGATACCTTCTCCTGTCCGGGATTTCGTATAGTAGAGGATCGAAAAATCAGATGTCACAAGGTTGCTGGGCATGGAACAGAGACTTTTAAGGAAGGATTTATGAATTCTTGTAATCCTGTGTTTATGGATGTGGGAGCCAGAGTTGGCGTAGAGAATATGTATAAAACATATGAAAAGCTTGGACTGTTTGAGAAAACAGGAGTGGATTTACCCGGTGAAGCATCCTCTATTATGCATAAAAAGGAGAATGTCAAAGCGGTTGAATTAGCGACTATGAGTTTTGGTCAATCCTTTCAGATTACACCGATGCAACTGTTGCGTGCAGCGAGTGCAGCGATTAATGGTGGAACCTTAGTTACTCCGCATTTTGGAATGTATACAACTGACGAAAACGGAAATGTAACAAAAGAATTAGAATATACACAAAAGAGAAATGTGATAGATAAAGAAACATCTGAAACAATGAAGATGCTATTAGAATCAGTGGTGGCAGAGGGCTCTGGCAGCAATGCACAAGTGATGGGATATCGTATTGGTGGAAAAACGGCAACCTCTGAAAAACTGCCAAGAGGAACTGGAAAGTATATTTCTTCCTTTTTGGGATTTGCGCCAGCTAACAATCCACAAATAATAGGAATTATTATGATAGATGAACCGGTAGGCACGTATTATGGTGGCACAATCGCAGCACCGGCAATGTCGGAATTGTTCTCAAATATTTTGCCGTACCTAGGTGTGGAGGCTGATTATACAGAAGAAAAAACTACTGAAGAAGGTTGATAAAATATAGAAAAAGAATTATACTATTGTAGTATGTGTGTGTTGCACATACAAGGTCTTGTGTGTAAAGATTTTTTCTTGCACATAAAATATTAGATTACAAAAGGGTAGGATTAATTATGAAATTAGATTTTACAGTATTATTACCAATATTAATAGCGTTTGGTATCAGTGTGATATTAAGTCCTGTGATGATACCTTTTTTGAAAAAATTAAAATTTGGGCAGTTTGTCAGAGATGATGGTCCGGAGTCGCATTTAAAGAAATCAGGCACCCCGACAATGGGTGGATTGATTATTTTGTGCAGTATTGTCATTACGTCGATGTTTTACGTAAAAAGCAATCCGGTTATTTTGCCGGTGCTGTTTGTAACATTAGGATTCGGCTTGGTTGGTTTTTTGGACGATTATATCAAGGTGGTAATGAAACGTTCAATGGGACTTCGTGCATGGCAAAAGATGGTGGGTCAGTTTTTGATTACCGCGATATTTGCGTATTATTTAGCAAATTACACAGATGTGGGAACTGCAGTTTTGATTCCGTTTGGCAATGGATATGAATGGGATTTGGGATTTTGGTTTTATCCATTTTTATTTATTGTTATGCTTGGTACTGTAAATGGAACCAATTTTACGGATGGCTTAGATGGATTATTGTCCTCTATCACTGTATTAACGGCTACCTTCTTTACGGTGGTTGCAATTGGAACTGCTTCCGGGTTAGAACCAATCACCTGTGCAGCGGTAGGAGCGTTGCTAGGTTTTTTGGTGTTTAATGTATATCCTGCAAAGGTATTTATGGGAGATACGGGTTCCTTGGCTTTAGGCGGATTGATTGCTGCGACAGCGGTCATGTTAAAAATGCCAATCTATATTGTGATTGTTGGATTTATTTATCTGTTTGAGGTTATTTCGGTAATGATACAGGTAGTATGGTTTAAAAAGACAGGCAAGCGTGTATTTAAAATGGCACCGGTTCATCACCATTTTGAATTGTGTGGATGGCCGGAAACAAAGGTGGTCGCAATCTTTTCAATTATTACAGCGATTCTTTGTTTGGTAGGCTTGGTAGCGCTTTAAAAGAACTTTATTGGTATATCGAGGATGATATGTGGAGGAAAGTATGGATTTTCAGAAGAAAGTACTTGTTGTGGGAACAGGGAAAAGTGGAATTAATGCAGGAAAGTTGTTGTTAGAGAAAGGTGCAGAGGTTGTTTTTTACGATGATAATGTTGCACTGGACGTAGAGAAGCTTTTAGGACAATTTGAGCAAAATTCAGATATAAAAGTTGTGCTAGGGGAAGTGAATAACAAGATTTTAGCGGATATTGATTTGATGGTGATAAGTCCCGGTGTTCCGGTGGATTCTGCGGTGGCAAATACTGTGCGTGAAAATGATATACCGATTTGGAGTGAAATTGAGTTGGCTTATCAGGCTAGTAAGGGTCATTTAGCTGCTATTACAGGTACAAATGGAAAAACGACAACAACCTCTTTGGTTGGAGAAATATTTAAACAATATACAGAAAACAGCTTTACGGTAGGTAATATTGGAATTCCGTATACGGAGGTTGCGATGGATATGGATGAGGAATCTTATACTGTTGCAGAGGTTTCCTCTTTCCAGTTAGAAACGATTGCAGAGTTTAGACCTCATGTTAGTGCGGTACTTAATGTTACACCGGATCATTTGAACCGTCACTATACAATGGAAAATTATGCATCGGTTAAGTTGGATGTGTGTCGCAATCAGACAAAAGACGATTATCTTGTTTTGAATTATGATGATGAAATTGCAAGAGCAATGGCGAAGGATAAAAGAGTGCAGGCGAGAGTTGTTTATTTCAGCCGTTTGCAGGACTTAGAAGAAGGTATCTGTTTACAGGACAATGCAATTGTTATTAAGAACGCTAATGAGATGATTAAAGTGATTGATATAGAGGATTTGCTTCTTTTAGGTAACCACAATATAGAGAATTATATGGCTGGAATTGCGGTTGCATATTATATGGGAATTCCGATGGAATATATTGTTGCTACTCTGAAGGAATTCAAAGGTGTGGCGCATCGTATTGAGTTTGTAAGGGAAGTAAACGGTGTGGCGTATTATAATGATTCAAAAGGAACCAATCCGGATGCAGCAATCAAAGGCATTCAGGCGATGAATCGAAAAACCGTCTTAATAGGTGGTGGTTATGATAAAGGTGTTGACTTTGATGAATGGATTCAGGCATTTGACGATAAGGTTAAGAAGCTTATTTTGATTGGTCAAACCGCGCAGTTAATAGCAGATACGGCAAGGAAATATGGTTTTAATGATGTTGTTTTGGCCGAGGATTTAAAAGAGGCGGTGGTACTTTCTGCCGAGGAAGCGAAAGCAGGAGAGGCTGTATTGCTTTCGCCGGCATGTGCGAGTTGGGGAATGTTTGATAACTATGAACAGCGAGGAGATATGTTTAAGGAGTATGTAAATCAGTTAGGAGCATAATGTATGGCAAAAAAGAAGAAAAGTGGTTTGTTTGGAAACTTCATACAGTTTTGTTCGAGATATTTTTATAAGGGAGATTATTTTGATTATCCGTTGATGTTTGTCACCTTGTTTTTGGTAGCATTTGGACTAGTGATGGTATATAGTACCAGCTCTTACACGGCTGAGTTAAAAACAGGTAGTGCTACATATTATTTGACGAGACAGATATTACATGGTGGTATAGGAATGCTAGCGATGTATATTGTGTCAAAAATAGATTATCGTCGATGGAAGGACTTTTCTTTGTTGATGATGGTTGTGATTATTGTGCTATTGGTTTTAGTGCAAATAATGGGAGTAACCTCGAATGGTTCGGTGCGATGGATTCAAATTGGACCAATTCAGTTTCAACCATCGGAGGTTGCAAAGGTGGTATTAGCTTTATATACCGCACATATCACTACTAACAAAGCAGCAAGAATAGGAGAATTTAAGAAAATTGTTGAAGTAATGTTTCTTCCGTTGATTGTAATCGCATTAATTGCAGATGAGAACTTGAGTACAGGTATCATTTGTGCGGCTATTTGTTTTGTGATTATCTTTGTAACGAGTCCGAAGATAAAGCAGTTTCTTTTGCTTGGTGGTGCCTTAGTAGTTATAATGGGTATTTTCCTTATGGTTGCATCTTATCGTTTGGAACGTATTGACATTTGGTTACATCCTGAAAATTACGATAAAGGATATCAGACACTACAAGCACTTTATGCCATTGGTTCGGGTGGTATATTTGGAAAGGGCTTAGGTCAAAGTATTCAAAAACTCGGTTTTATTCCAGAGTCTCATAATGATTATATTTTTTCTGTAATCTGTGAGGAACTTGGTTTAGTCGGTGCGGTTTGCGTAATTGCTTTGTTTATGTTTATGATTTGGCGTTGTATTGTGATTGCGTTTAATACAGTCGATTTGTATGGTGCGTTGATTGTGGTTGGAATCACAACGCATATTGCTGTACAGGTATTGATTAATATTGCGGTAGTAACCAATACGATTCCGCCAACAGGCGTACCATTGCCATTTGTTAGTTATGGTGGTACGGCATTGATTTTCTTATTAATTGAGATTGGTATTGTATTGTCTGTTTCGAGACATTTGCACGTGCCAAGGGAATATTAAAAATTCGTAGTCACATTTTGGCTTTTTGTTCATAGTATAGTATATATGGCAAAATGGGATGTGATTAGTTGAAGCGTATTAGGGTAAAAGGTGCAGAGAGTTTAAATGGAACGATTAAGATACAGGGATCTAAGAATACCGTGTTGCCGATTATGGCGGCGACATTGCTTAGTTCAGGTGTGTCAGTAATATATAATTGTCCGAATATAGAAGATGTAAAAGTGATGTGTCAATTGTTGGAATGCTTGCATGCAAAAACGCAATTGGTAGGGAATGTTTTAACGATTGATACGAGTGAAGTTTGTTATGAACCATTACCTTGTGAATTGACTACAAAGTTACGCTCATCCGTTTTGTTATTAGGTCCGGTTTTAGCTAGATGGAATAAAGTAGAGCTGGGAGTACCTGGTGGATGTGCAATTGGTCTGCGGCCAATCGATATTCATTTGGAAGGATTAGCAAAAATGAATGTGGATTTGAATTGTCAGTCGGATGTGTTGTTTGGAAACACCTATTATCTGCAGGGATGTGATATTGGTTTGCGTTTTCCGAGTGTGGGTGCAACGGAGAATTTGATTATGGCTGCTGTGCTGGCACATGGGAGAAGTATTTTAAGAGGCGTAGCAAAGGAACCGGAAATAGTGGAGCTTTGTAATTATCTGATTTCTATGGGAGCGCTTATTGAGGGGGTTGGAACAGACACCCTTATTATTAAAGGAACCAGTGTGTTGGAGTCATGTGATTATTGTAATGTATATGACCGTATTGTGGCGGGTACATATCTGTTGATGGCAGCCGCACTCCCTAGTAATATTGTTTTGTCAGGAATTGATGATATACATTATATTAAAAATATTATTGATGTAGTATCAAGGCTGGGTATAAATGTAATAAAACGTGACAATTGTTTGAAAATCCAATCCACAGGCAGAGTGCAGGGTGGAGAGTTTGAAACAGGTATTTATCCGGAATTTCCAACCGATTTGTTGTCGGTTTTGATTGTTGCTTTGGCAAAATCGAAGGAGCGCAGTAGTGTTGAGGAAACAATCTTTGAAAACAGATTGGGGATAACGAAGGAATTGAAGAAGGCAGGAGCTAGACTTACGTTGCAGAAGCGAACTGTGTATCTTGAAGGAAATGATAGCTTATATGGCTGTGAAGTGATGGCGACTGATTTGCGTCAGGGAGCGGCACTGGTCGTATTGGGGGTTTTGAGTGAAGGCTATACCATTATTACTAATATTTCTTATATTCAGCGTGGTTATGAAGATATTGTGAGAGATTTGCAGAGCGTTGGAATTGAAATTAGATATGTGTAAGGAAAGAAAATGAGCGAAAGAAATAGTAATGTAATCCAATTTAAAAAAAAGAAAAAAGGTGTGCTGGCAGGCGTTATTGCAGTAGTTGTAGTTATTTCACTGATTGTATTGTTTACTTGTTTCCATATTGATGAGATTGAGGTGACAGGAAATAAACATTATAGCGAGGAGCAGATAAAAGATTTTGTGTTGGAACATGGTTATATTGATAATTCTCTTCTTTTGATGTGGAAAAACAAAATTAACCCTATGGAAGATATTCCGTTTATCGCAAAGCTTGATGTGGAATATGTGAATGCTCATAAAATTGCTATTACAGTTTATGAAAAGGCTGTGGCGGGTTGTGTGGAATATATGAATACCTATGTTTATTTTGATCAGGACGGGTATGTGTTAGAAATGTCACAGAGAAAGCTTGAGGATGTGCCTTGCATTGATGGTATGTCCTTTAGCACAATGGAATTGCATGAAAAGCTTCCTATTGAAGATAAAGAACGCTTTAAGTTGATTTTAAAATTGACACAACTGATTCAGAAATATAATCTGATCATAGATTCAATACGATTTACATCAGAGGGTGAAATAGTATTAGAACACGAAGAAATCAGAATTGAGGTTGGAGATGGAAGTATATTAGACCGGCAATTGGTAGATTTGGATCAAATCCTAGAGAGTTTAAAAGGAAAAAAGGGTACCTTAGATATGAGGGATTTTGTTGTCATGAACGGAAAAGCGTCCTTTGTGCCGGATGAAGAAAAAGAGGATACCAAGGCGAGTGGGGATGCTGCTGTTGCGAGTGGCGATGCTTCTGTAGCAAGTGGTGATGCGGAAGAAATGGGAGAGAATTAGTAAAAATCACAAAAAATAACCATTTTTTTCAATATTTTCGTTAAATATAGGGTTGATTATTTTAAAAAAACAAAGTATTATAATGATATGTGTTTACAAAAGAGTAAGAATAATATATATAAGGAGGATACAACCTTGCTTGAAATAAAAACATTTGAAGACAAAGGACCTGCAAAAATTTTAGTAATTGGTGTAGGCGGAGCTGGTAACAATGCAGTTAACAGAATGATCGATGAGAATATTACTGGTGTAGATTTAGTTGCCATTAATACAGATAAACAGGTGTTGGCTACATCTAAGGCACCAACTAAAATTCAGATTGGAGAAAAACTTACTAAGGGATTAGGAGCTGGTGCAAAGCCTGAGGTTGGAGCTGGCGCAATTGAAGAGAATAGAGAAGAGATTACCGAGTTAATGAAAGATGCAGATATGGTTTTCGTTACTTGCGGTATGGGCGGTGGAACAGGAACAGGTGCCGCTCCGGTGGTTGCGGAGATTGCTAAGAATCTTGGTATCTTAACTGTAGGTGTTGTGACAAAGCCGTTTTCGTTTGAAGGTAAGCCACGTATGAATAATGCCATTGCAGGTATTGATCGTTTGAAAGAGCATGTGGACACATTAATTGTTGTTCCGAATGATAAATTATTGCAGATTTGTGATAAGAGAACTACGATTCCGGATGCACTTAAGAAGGCTGACGAAGTATTACAGCAGGGTGTGCAGGGTGTAACAGATTTGATTCAGAGTCCGGGTATTATCAACCTAGATTTTGCAGATATCCAGTCAGTCATGCGTGATAAGGGTATTGCTCATATTGGTATTGGACGTGGAAGCGGAGAAGATAAGGCAGTAGAGGCAATCAAACAGGCTATGGAATCTCCATTGCTTGAGACAACAGTTTCTGGTGCAACTGATATTATTATCAACTTTGCTGGTAACATTGGTATGATTGAAGCTTACGATGCAGTTAACTATTTGACAGAAGCTGCAGGTGAGAATGTGAATATTATTTTTGGTACGGTTGACAATGAGACGTTAGGTGAGGAAGTAAGTATCACAATTATTGCAACTGGTATTGAGCAGGCAGCTAAGAGAAATGCGTATGGTAGCTTTGGACAGAATGTGGCTCCAACATTTGTTAAGCCGACAGCAGCGCCACAGCCAACACCTGCACCAACTCCGGTTCAACCAACACCAGTGGCTCCACAGCCGGCTCAGCCAGCATATCGTCCACAGGCGGTGGCTCCAGAGACAACCCAGACAGGTTTTAATGCAGGACAGCCTACTCCAACTTACGTTGGACAACCTATGGCTAGTTCGCAACCAAAGCCAGCACAGAAGCCATCTTTCTTGAATAATACACAGGGAAGTACAATGAATACTGGTGCAGCACCTGTGACTACAGCAAGACCTCAGGCTCCAAGACAAGAGGCAGATGGAAGCATTAAGATTCCTGAGTTTTTAAAGAGAAAATAATGAATTATCGTTTATGATTTTTAGAAAGCGGTTGACAGATGTATGTCTGTTGACCGCTTTTTGCGTTGCAAGGAAAGGAAATTCGACTTTTTTTGCTTTAGGTTTGCAATATACTTGTGAAGAAAGAAATAGGAGGGATATATTGCAAATAACCATTTATATGGATATCATTTTTCTCATTAATTTTCTTGCTAATCTTTTTGTTTTGTATTTGACGGGAAGAATACTGAAAAAGAAAATTGTTGTATGGAAACTGATTGGTGGAGCAATGTTTGGAGCTATTGTACTCCTTGCTCTTATTTTTTCGCCATCGTTGTTGATTGGATGGCGAGGTATTGTCATTAGTGTCGGAATTAGTATGGGAACTGTTGCGATTCCTTATGGAGAAAGAAAGCTAGCATTTATTCGCACATGGTTTCTCGCCACCACTATTATGATTCTGACCGGTGGCATAATGAATTACTTTAGATACATATCAGGTGACTCGATAACGCATATACTACAGTGGATATTTCTGTTTGGTATAAGTGGTGTATGTATATGTGGGTTTGTTTTGAGTATACGACAAGCATTGAATAAAGCAGACAATATATATTTGGTGCAGATTAAACATGGTGATTTCATGACGGTAGAAACAGTATATATGGATACAGGAAATATGCTGAAGGACCCGATTTTTCAGAAACCAGTTGTTGTATTAAATGAAGATGTTGTTAATAAATGTTTAATGGAAGATGCGAGAGATATTATAGAAACTTATAAAGAAAGAGAGTGTTTAGATTATAAGATTTTACTTTCAAATACAATACAACAAAAGAATTGTTTTCATGAAATAGCATATCAAAGTGTTGGGAATCCATCCGGTAAATTATTATGTATGTTAATGGATGAGATTAGCATATTAGGAAAGGGGAAGGTTCTCTACAAACAACCTGTTGCGATTGTCCCCAATACGCTGTTTAAGGGAAAAGATTACCAAGGATTATTATATAAAGATTGTTTATAAGATTGTTTTTGGAGGTTTTTATTGTGAATGTAGTTGGTAATGATAAATTTAGACTTACCATGATGAAAAATGTGGCAAGTGTATTTTTGATGCCTAGAAATGAGGTACATTATATTGGTGGTTCGGATATCTTGCCACCACCTTTGGAGATGGAAGAAGAAAGGGAACTTTTGGAGAAGCTGGAACTATATGATGATATGGAAGTGAAAAGCATACTAATTGAGCGTAATCTACGTCTTGTTGTGTACATTGCAAAGAAATTTGATAATACCGGTGTAGGTGTAGAAGATTTGATTTCGATTGGAACCATTGGTCTGATTAAGGCGATTAACACATTTAAGCTTGATAAAAAGATTAAGCTTGCCACGTATGCATCTAGATGTATTGAAAATGAAATTTTGATGTATTTACGGCGAAGCTCGAAAACCAAAATGGAAGTTTCTATAGATGAACCGTTAAATGTAGATTGGGATGGAAATGAATTGTTACTTTCAGATATATTAGGCACAGAAGAAGATTTGATTTATAAGGACCTTGAGAGTGAAGTGGATAAAGAATTGTTAAAGAAGGCAATGCAGATTTTGTCAGAAAGGGAAAAAACGATTATTGAGTTACGATTCGGTTTGAATAGAGAGGATGGAGAAGAATTAACCCAAAAAGAGGTAGCAGACCTGTTGGGGATTTCGCAATCCTATATTTCACGTTTGGAAAAAAAGATTATGAAGCGATTAAAAAAGGAAATGCTTCGAATAGGGTAGTAATCAGGTAAAAATTGGTTTGGCTTTCATAGTATAAATAAGAAGTCATTTGACAATCCTTAACAGTAGAAAATTAGTTAAGGAGGACGGTGAAATGGCGCTTAATAAAGTCGTTATATGTGGTGTCAATACTGCTAAATTACCATTACTGACCAATGAAGAAAAAAATGAATTATTTGTTCAGGTTGAACAGGGAGATAAGAGTGCAAGAGAAAGGCTTATTGAAGGTAATTTAAGGCTTGTTTTAAGTGTGATTCAACGTTTTTCGGCTTCAGCAGAGAATGCAGATGACTTATTTCAGGTTGGATGCATTGGATTGATGAAGGCAATCGATAATTTTGATCGTAGCTTAAATGTTAAATTTTCAACTTATGCAGTTCCGATGATTATCGGTGAATGCAGAAGGTATTTGCGAGACAATAATTCAATTCGTGTGTCGAGATCTTTGCGGGATATTGCATACAAAGCGATATACACAAAGGAGCATATCGTGAAGGAGGAGGATCGGGAACCAACGATTGATGAGATTGCAAAGGAAATTGGAATTGAAAAAGAGTTGATTGTTATGGCGATGGATGCGATTGCAACGCCGGTTTCACTTTATGATCCGGTTTATCAGGAAGGTGGAGATACCTTGTATATTATGGATCAGGTTAGTGATAAAAAGAACAAAGAAGAAAACTGGATTGAAAATATATCATTGAAGGATGCCATGACTCGATTGACGGAACGCGAATATAACATTATCCGGTTGCGTTTCTTTGAGGGAAAGACACAGACCGAAGTGGCTGATGAAATTGCGATTTCTCAGGCACAGGTCTCTAGATTGGAAAAATCCGCTTTGAAAAGTATGCGAAATTATCTGATGTAGTAAGGAGAATGCGCGTTTTGAGTCTATGCTGAAATACAATAAATATTTCATAAATTTAACAGTAAATGCGTTGTCAAGCTTTCTGAAATATGCTATAATTCTGCTTAAGTCTTGTACGATAAAAAAGTATTGAGGAAGATGAAGCCAGAATGGCTAAAGGGAGGCTATAAACTATGAAACATTTAATATTGGTTACATCACCACCGGCATGTGGAAAAACATTTATTTCTAGGCAGTTGGCGAAAGCTTTGACAAATTGCGTATACTTGGATAAGGATACATTGATTGTTTTGTCTAAGCAGATTTTTAAGGTGGCTGGTGAAGAGTACAATCGTTCTTCAGACTTTTTCCAAAAAGAGATTCGCGATTATGAATATTATTGTGTTTTAGATTTGGCGATGGAAGCGTTAGATTACAATGATACCGTTTTAATCAATGCACCATTTTCAGATGAAATTCGCGATGATGCGTATTTGGATACTTTGAGAGAAAGATTGGCAAAGCATGGTGCGGAATTAGTAGTTATCTGGGTGAATACCCGTGTAGAAGTATGTAAGGAACGAATGATTAAACGTAATTCGGATCGAGATACATGGAAGTTAGAGAATTGGGATGAGTATATTGCAGGTTGCAATTTTAATCAACCAGACAATATCAAAGAGCTTATTGTATTTGAAAATTCTTCAGAGGAAGAATATAACGAGTCCATTAAGCGAGTAGTAAAACAGTTAAGAGGCGAGTAGAATAATAGAACGGCGCTTTTTTGAGCGCCGTTTCTAGTTTTGTTAAGAAGCCTTATTTGAATATAAGATTAGGAGGAAGTATGGCAAACAAAAGACCGATATTTGCAATTAACTGGGCTGAAGTAGATTCATTGGTTGCAGGGTGTCATGACAATCCACATCATATTTTGGGTATGCATGAAACAATAGACGGAGTGTATGTGAATGCATATTTTCCAGGTGCAGAAACTGTAGTAGTCGTATCAAAGAATACGAAGGAGCGATATGAGCTAGTTTCAGATAGAGTACAGGGGTTCTTTTCAGTAAAGATTGAAGAGAAACAGAGTTTTGTATATTATTTTGAAGTTGTTTTAGGGGATGGCACAAAAAAGAAAGTAATCGATCCGTATGCTTTTGAACCGGTTATTGATCCGATTGATATCAGTAAATTTAATGATGGTATACATTATGAAATATATGAAAAGCTAGGTGCACATCCGTGTAGTCTGGATGGTGTAGAAGGTGTGCTTTTTGCTGTTTGGGCACCACATGCAAAGAGGGTATCTGTAGTGGGTGATTTTAATGCGTGGAATGGCAAAATGCATATGATGCGCCGTATTGAGTATTCTGGTATTTTTGAATTATTTATTCCAGAGTTGAAAGCATTAGAAATATACAAGTATGAGATCCAGACGCATGCGGGAAATACATTTATGAAACCGGATCCTTATGCCAATTATTCGGAACTGCGTCCGGCGAATGCTTCCAAGGTTGCAGACTTGAATTATGATTGGACGGATGATGAATATTATCAGAAAAATTCTTTTGCAAAGAATAATCTTCCGATGAATATTTATGAGGTGCATTTGGGTTCCTTCAAGCGTCCAAGGGATGGTAGAGAGTTTTATAATTATAAAGAGATTGCAAAAGAATTGGCAGAGTATGTAACTGAAATGGGTTATACCCATGTTGAATTAATGCCTATTATGGAGCATGAACAGGATGGAACGTATGGATATCAGACCAGTGCATTTTATGCTCCAACCTCACGCTATGGAGAGCCAAAAGATTTGATGTATTTTGTAGATTATATGCATAGCAAGGGTATTGGTGTTATCTGTGATTGGGTTCCTAGCCAGTTTCCGATGTCAGAGAATGGTTTAGCAAGATTTGATGGAGAACCTTTGTATGAACCGGTAGATTCTAGAAGAAGTGAGAATACTAGATGGGGAACTTATATATTTGACTATGGTCGATATGAGGTGAAGAATTTTTTGGTATCCAATGCACTTTATTGGGTGTCGAAATATCATTTGGACGGACTTCGGATTGACAGCGCAGCATCAATGTTATATCTGGATTATGGTAAGTCCTACGGTAATTGGATACCAAATCAGTACGGAGGAAATGAGAACTTAGATGCCATAGCATTCCTTAAGGAATTAAACGCAGTAATCAATGAGAGATTTCCGCAATGTATGATTATTGTGGAGGAAGAGTCTGGTTGGCCAATGTTAACGGGTGATGTAGTAGAAGGCGGTATGGGCTTTGACTACAAGTGGAACACATCATGGATGAACGATTTGTTGTCATATATGGCGTTGGATCCATTGTATCGAAAGTATGAGCACAAGAAGCTTACCAATAGCTTGATAAAGGCGTATGATGAAAATTATATTTTGGAATTTTCTCATAATGAAGTTGTGGGTGGAAAGGGCTCCATTGTTGACCAGATGCCAGGTGGATATGAAGAAAAGTTTTCTAATCTTCGTCTGTTATATGGATATATGATGACGCATCCCGGTAAAAAACTTTTGTTTATGGGTCAGGAATTTGCCCAGTTCAAGGATTTCAATGAAAATGGTGAGATTGATTGGGATTTATTGCAGTTTGATGCGCATACAATACTTAGGAATTATGTGAAAGCGTTGAATCATTTATACAAAACAGAACCGGCATTGTTTGCGTTTGATAATAATGCAGAAGGTTTTGAGTGGATTAATGCGAATGCTGCAAACGAGAGTGTCGTTTCTTTCCTGCGAAAGACGGAAAAGAAAGAGGATACTTTGTTGGTTGTGTGTAATTTTACTCCGGTAAATCATGATAAGTATAAGATAGGTGTTCCTTACGCAGGAAATTATAAGGAAATCTTTTGTAGTGATTTGGAGCAATATGGTGGTGATGGAAGTAAGAACTCTGTAGTGAGAGTAAGTAAGAGAAGTGCTTGTGATGAACGCAAGAACTCGATTACAATTGGTCTTGCACCATTGTCTATGAGCATATTTAAGTTAGTAGATCATAATGTGGAGCTTAAGAAGGTAACCACGAAGAAGACCGCCACAAAAAAGACAACTGCGAAGAAAACGACCACTAAGAATAATAAAAAATAGTAATTTTGATGTGAATGGGCTGTCACGGATGTGTTTCCGTGATAGCCTTACTACATTTTGACTGGTTGTTTGCAGCAAGTTGTATTTTGAAAAGGCTATTACCTAATTGTTATATAAAATTTATGTGATGTGGGAAGGGAGTATATCATGTATATTACTGCAAATAGTGTTGAAAAGTCAGCAAGCTTAATTAAACAAACTCTGGATGATATGGTTAATTGGTTGATTGGTAAAGCTGGTAGCGTACTGGTTGCTATTTTGTTTCTTGCTATTGGTATAAAGCTGGTTAGCTTAGTGATGAAATTTTTTAAGCGTACCTTTGAAAAATCAAAATTGGAGGTTTCTGTCGCAGGTTTTTTACTTTCTGTTATTCGAGTGTTATGTTATATTTTGGTATTCATAACAGCAGCAACAATTATTGGAGTAGAGGTGACTAGTTTTGTAACCATTTTAGGAACTGCATCTATGGCAGTAGGTCTTGCTTTACAAGGGGCGTTATCCAATTTGGCAGGTGGCGTATTAATTCTTATATTAAAACCTTTTACCGTGGGAGATTATATTATTGAAAATGATAAGAATATGGAAGGGACAGTAGAATCTATTGATATTTTTTACACAAGATTATTGACCTATGATAATAAACTTGTGGTGATTCCGAATGGTGTTTTGACGAATAACAGTTTGATTAATCTTACCAATGAAGTTAAAAGAAAGCTAGAATTGAAGATTGCAATTGCGTATGACACGGATATCAAAAAGGTAAAGGAGCTAGTGTATAGTCTGTTAAGTGAGGAGATCAGAATATTAGCAAATGAACCAAAGGATGTGTTTATTGATTCCTTTGATGAAAGTGGAATGACATTGGGGATTCGCGCATGGGTAAAAACGGAGGATTTTTGGACTACAATGTGGGATTTGAGAGAAAAGGTTAAAATTGCCTTTGATGAAAATGAGATAGAAATACCATATAGTCGTATAGATGTCAATGTGATAGAAGATAAAGTGGTGTCAAATAAAGAATTGTAATATATACATTGTAAGATGATTAAAATATTGTGAATAAATATACAAATATATGAATAAATATACAAAATGATATTGACAAATATTGTATTCGTAGTACAATAAGAGCAACTTTGAACTGAGAAGGAGGAGACAATATGAAGGCAAAGGATTATGGATTGACGAAACAGGATATTATTGAAATGTCGAGTAAATATATGTGGGATATTGGATATCGTTTTCCTATAGTAGTAGAAGAGGCAAAGGATACAGTGATAAAGGATGTAGATGGGGAAGAATACCTTGACTTTTTTGCAGGCATTGCCGTGAATTCGACAGGAAATTGTAATGAAAAGGTAGTTGCGGCGATTCAGGAACAGGCGGCGCAGACAATGCATACAAGTTTGTATCCGTATTCTGTACCGCAGGCATTGCTGGCAAAATTGATTTGTGAAACAATCGGTATGGATCGTGTGTTTTTCCAAAATTCGGGTACGGAAGCTAATGAAGCCATGATAAAAATGGCTCGTAAATATGGTATCGAAAAATATGGACCACAACATTTCCACATTGTAACGGCAAAGAAGAGTTTTCACGGTAGAACCTTTGCTGCCTTAACTGCGACAGGTCAGCCGGAAAGTGGAATTCAAAAGGATATGGGACCATTACTGCCAGGTTTTACATATGCAGATTACAATGATTTGGAAAGCTTTAAGGCAGTTTGTACTGAGAATACAATCGCAATTATGGTAGAGCCGGTACAAGGAGAGGGTGGTGTATATCCGGCTACGAAAGAATTTCTTCAAGGCTTGCGTAAGTTTTGTGATGAAAAAGGAATGCTATTATTATTTGATGAAGTACAGACTGGCTGGTGTCGTTGTGGGGAGACAATGGCGTTTATGCACTATGGGGTGAAACCAGATGCGGTTACTATGGCAAAGGCTATGGGTGGTGGAATGCCAATCGGTGCAATTGCAGCCACACAGGAGTGTGCGAAGGCATTGAATCCAGGTTCTCACGGAAGCACTTATTCTGGTAATCCGGTATGCTGTGCAGCGTCCTATGCTCAGATTACAGAGCTGTTAGAGCGTAAGCTTGCAGTAAATGCAAAAGAGATGGGAGCTTATTTTATGGAGCAGTTAAAGAGCTTACCGGATATTAAGGAAGTACGAGGACTTGGCTTATTGGTTGGATTTGAACTCAATAATGTGGATGCTGTCAAGGTGAAGGTAAAGGCAATGGAGAAAAAATTGCTAGTGACTGCGACTTCTAATCGAATTATTCGTATGGTTCCACCGCTTATTATTACGAAGGAAGATTGTGACAAAGCGGTAGCGATTTTAAGAGAAGCTATTTTAGAGGTTGGCAATTTGAAATAAATGCAAGAATGTGTTTTATGATTGATGAATGAAGATAATTTATTTTCTAAAAGAAAGGCAAGTTTATCAGGTTGATAAACTTGCCTTTGTCTGGGCATATAGGCACCTTCCTTTATATCCGTTTACAAATAGGTGGAAATACAGCTTTAACTAGTGTCTGCTGATTATCTCCCAAACGCTTGATTTTACTGACTTTCAAGCCTAAT
>CAYTOQ010000037.1:0-19320 GCA_964439445.1 uncultured Clostridium sp.
TTACCAACGATACAGAATTCGACAAATTAATCATGAAATATATGTTAAAATCGAACAATGTTAGTGGCGAACAGG
The DNA here is from genome assembly GCA_964439445.1 of uncultured Clostridium sp. Lineage (GTDB taxonomy): Bacteria > Bacillota > Clostridia > Lachnospirales > Lachnospiraceae > CAG-590. Next base: position 76 of record CAYTOQ010000037.1, read on the forward strand.
TTATTCATATTCTTTATGAACAGAATGTTTTGAATAAGTCAGAAGATAAAGACTTTACGAACTTTATCAGCGGAGAGTTGTCTGCCTATGAATTCATTCGTAAAAAGCTTAACAAGCTTGAAATCACACCTGCTCAATTAGCACTTGATCCTTGTGAAGGGTCAGTGGTTGTTACAGATGTGGATACAGGTGAAATATTGGCTATGGTTAGCTATCCGAGCTACGACAACAATATGTTGACGAATTCAGTAGACTCAAAATATTATGCTCAGCTTATTTCTGACAAAACAAAACCTTTATATAATCGTGCTACACAACAGAGAACTGCTCCTGGTTCAACCTACAAAATGCTTACAACCATTGCGGGTGTGGAAGAGGGTGCAATTGAATTAGATACAATCATTGATGCAAAAGGAATCTTTACCGAAACGGATCCACCACCAAAATGCTGGTATTATCCTGGAAAACATGGTGAGATTGGTATCGAGGAAGCGTTAGAGGTATCCTGTAACTATTTCTTCTATGAAGTTGGCTATCAATTGGGTGGTGGCGAAGATGACTTCTCCGAAGAAGAAGGATTAACAAAGCTCTCCAAATATGCTTCCATGTTTGGTTTAGATACCAATTCAGGTATTGAGCTGGATGAAATTGCGCCAAAAGTATCGGACGAAACCGTTATTCGAAGCGCAATTGGCCAAGGAACGAATTCCTATACTCCAACCCAGTTGGCTCGATATGTGAATACCATTGCAACAAGCGGAACTTGCTATGATTTAAGTATTATTAAAGAAATTAAAAATTTAGATGGTAAAACAACCTATGAGAATGCTCACAACATTCATGGCACGGTAGATATTGATGCTTCTCTATGGCAAACTGTACACAATGGAATGAGAAGAGTAGTAGAAAATCATACGGATGAACATATGCTGATCAACCAAATCGATGTGGATGTTGCTGGAAAAACAGGTACGGCGGAAGAAAATCTTGCCAGACCTGCTCATGCGTTGTTTGTTTCCTATGCTCCATTTAATAAGCCTGAAATTTCTGTTACGACAGTTATTCCTTACGGTTATTCTTCTGGTAATGCAGAGGAGCTGGCAGGTTTCATTTATGCATATTACTTTGATCCAGAAGCACTTGAGAATGCTTCTATCACAGGTAATGTTAATATGGCTGACTAATTTGCTTGATGTGTTCAGTCATATGTAAAGGCTTTATATAATATCGAGGTGATTGAATGAAAAATACAGTTATCATTAAAGGAAATAAGTATGGCATAACCATTGTATTAGACAAAGAAGTGGAGTTTCCCATACTATTATCAGATCTTTCTACCAAATTAGAAAATGCTGAAGATTTCTTTGATAGCGACAAACAATTAGCAATCTCCTTTGAAGGAAGAGAATTATCTAACGAAGAGATGGATGAGCTTTTGTATGTGATACAAAATAATTCCAAATTGAATATCCAATATGTAATGGAACAAAACAACGAATTGGAAGTTACTTTTTATGATATCATTCAAACCGCAAAGGAATTAGATACACAAGAAAAACCGGAAGTGAATTCACCTACAGAAAACATTTTGGATGATTTTATGAGTAATATGGATGCAACTACAGAAAATGATACTTCTACAACAGAACAGACTGTAGAAACCCCTGGTAACAACGGATTATTTTATAAAGGAACCTTACGCTCCGGACAAAGCTTAGAAGCACAGAGTTCTATTATTATCATTGGCGATGTGAATCCGGGCGCAACCGTATCCGCAGGTGGAAATGTAGTTATTATTGGAGCCTTGAAAGGTAGTGTAACCGCTGGTGTACACGGCAACCGAAATGCCTTTGTTATGGCACTTTCTATGAATCCGATTTCGATCCAGATTGCCGATGTAGTTTCCAAACCAACAGGAATGAAAAAAATGCCAAAATCCAAAAAAGATGATGCTATGATTGCAATTATACAGGATAACCAAATTCATATTGAAATGGTATCCAAGGCTGCAATTCATAATATAGAATAGTGGAGGATATACTATGAGTGAAGTAATAGTTATTACATCCGGAAAAGGTGGTGTAGGAAAAACAACCACAACAGCAAATGTTGGAACAGGCTTAGCAAAATTAAACAAAAAGGTTGTACTAATTGACACAGATATCGGATTGCGAAATCTTGATGTTGTCATGGGATTAGAAAACCGAATAGTATATAACCTAGTTGATGTAATTGACGGTACTTGTCGATATAAACAGGCATTAATTAAAGACAAGACCTATCCCAATTTGTATCTGTTGCCTTCCGCACAAACAAAGGATAAAACTTCTGTCACACCAGAACAGATGCGAAAGCTGGTAGATGAATTAAAGGATGAATTTGATTACATTATATTGGATTGTCCGGCTGGTATCGAGCAAGGTTTTATGAATGCAATTGCAGCAGCAGATAGGGCGTTAGTCGTAACTACGCCAGAGGTATCGGCTATAAGAGATGCAGATCGAATTATTGGTCTTTTAGAAGCACATAACATAAAAAAGATTGATTTAATTGTAAACCGTATCCGAATGGAAATGGTGAAACGCGGTGAAATGATGTCCATTGAGGATGTGGTTGAAATTCTTGCTGTGGATTTAATCGGTGCCATTCCTGATGATGAGAACATTGTGATTTCGACTAATCAGGGACAACCTTTAGTCGGCGACACCTCCCTTGCAGGCAGAGCCTATATGAATATATGTAAGAGAGTAGTGGGAGAAGAGGTTGCGTTTTTAGATTTAAATGAATCAGGCTTCTTAAAAAAATTATCAAAATTTTTTACGAAATAAAACTGAATAGATTGGAGAAAAGGGTATGAGTTTATTAGATCTTTTTTACAGAAGAAAAATGTCTAGTGACTACGCAAAAGACCGTCTCAAATTACTATTAGTTTCAGATCGTGCGAATTGTTCGCCAGATGTAATGGAACAGATAAAAAATGATATCATTGAAGTAATTTCCAGATATATGGAAATTGATGTATCAAACCTAGATATCCAGATAACTCAAACAGAATCCGAGGGTGGAAACGGTACGGTTCCAGCTTTATATGCCAACATTCCAATCAAGGATATAAGAAGTAAAAGTATCAAATAAGATATCTATTTTTACCATATAGGAGAATATAATGCTTAAGAATTATCATTTACGCAATTATAATTTCAAACTGTTAATACTAGTTTTAGTAGCAACCATTATCGGAACACTTATGATAAATAGTGCTGACAGCTCGTATCTCAACAAACAGGTGATCGGTTTAGTAATCTGTCTGATTGGTATGATTACTCTGTCCCTAATTGATTACAAATTTATTGAAAAATTGCATTTTATATTATATGTAATCAATGTAATCCTTTTGTTGTGTGTAATATTTTTCGGAACAGAAGTAAATGGTGCCCAGCGCTGGCTTGGTTCATCTGATTTTATTACAATTCAGCCCTCTGAGTTCACAAAAATTATTATGATAATATGCGCTGCACATTTCTTGGCGGAACGAAAGGAAAATATTAATTCCTTTAAAACACTATTGGAGTATGCTATTCTCTGTGGAATTCCGCTGATATTAATTGTATCACAACCTGACTTATCTACAACAATTGACGTATTTGTCATATTGTTTGCTATGCTTTTTGTCGCCGGCTTAAGCTATAAGATTATCGGTATTGCAATACTATGTGTGATACCCTTAGCTGGAAGCTTTTTATGGTATATTAAGCAGCCGGATCCTTTATTTTTGGAGGATTATCAGGTTACGAGAATTTTGGCATTTTTATATCCGGAAGATTATGCTTCCACAACGCAATATCAACAAGATAATTCCGTTATGGCGATTGGTTCCGGTCAGCTTTGGGGAAAAGGGTTAAATAGCTCTACTTTGGCTACCGTAAAAGATACCAACTTGATTTCAGAACAACAGACTGACTTTATTTTTTCTGTTGTTGGTGAGGAATTAGGCTTCGTTGGAAGTGTTCTTGTTGTTGTAATTTTAGGAATGATTGTGTTACAATGTATTCGGACTGCAAGAAAAGCAAATGACAATATGGGAATGTTAATTGCAACAGGTGCAGCAACTTTATTTGGTTTTCAATCATTTATTAATATAGCAGTAGCAACATCATTAATCCCTAATACGGGTATACCTTTACCTTTTATCAGCTACGGACTATCTTCCTTGGTTAGCTCTTGTGCTGCCATCGGATTAGTGATGAATGTATCATTACAGCGTAAAAAATACTAACTTAGAGGAGGGGAAATAATGAATATTGGGTTAATTGCTCATGATGCCAAGAAAAAATTAATGCAGAATTTCTGTATCGCTTATAAGGGCATTTTAAGCAAGCATGATTTATATGCAACGGGGACAACAGGAAGATTGATTGAAGAAGTTACCAATCTGACTGTACATAAATATTTAGCAGGACATTTAGGCGGTGAACAGCAATTAGGATCGGAAATTGAACATAACGATATTGATATGGTCATCTTTTTAAGAGATCCGCAAAGTCCTAAATCACATGAGCCAGATATCAATAACCTTTTTATGTTGTGTGATATGCATAACATTCCTTTAGCAACGAATCTGGCCACTGCTGAATTATTAGTGAAAGCATTAGACCGAGGAGATTTAGATTGGCGTGAAATGTTTAAGTAAAACCTATCACAAAAAAATATATTTTTTATTGACTATTGTTTGTTGTATATCTTTGTTGTCAGGATGTAGCACAATGAACAAATATGATACCAAACAACCGCTCAGCATAAGCTCTACAGTAAATTTACCGATTGTCAGACCTTCAGGATTAGCGAATGAGAATGTCGTGATTCCTTACGATGCTTATGTGTTTGACGATCCAGAATCAGAATATGAAGCGGGCTTATTAATTAACGAGACAAACCACAGTGTTGTTTCTGCTATGAATCCACACAAACGAATTTACCCTGCGAGTATGACGAAGATTTTAACCGGCATCGTTGTAATGGAGGCAATTGAGAGCGGACAGATATCCTTATCAGATACAGTTGTTGTTGGAAAAGAAATTGAATTCAACGAAGAGAATGTGGCTGTTTTAGGGTTAACAACCGGGGATTATATTACTGTAGATGAATTGTTGCATGGCTTGTTAATTTCATCTTATAACGATTGTGCTATTTTATTAGCTCGCTATGTATCTGGTTCCGTAAGTGGCTTTACGGAATTGATGAATGCTAAGGCAGCAGAATTAGGGGCTACCAATTCGCATTTTGTCAATCCTCACGGGTTACACGATAACAATCACTACACAACCCCTTATGATTTATATTTAATATTTAAGGAGTTTTTGACAAAAGATATTCTTGTTCAAATCGACAGCAATAGTACCTATGATTTGACAATGTATAGAGAGGATGAAAAACTAGTTATTCCACTTATGGCAACGAATGCCTTTTTATCCAACTCCTTTGAAATGCCGACCGGTTATAGCATAACAGGCTGGAAAACAGGTACTACCGAAAAAGCTGGAAGCTGTATCATCTTAGAATTCGTGGATAATGAAACAGATGAACGTTTCATTTGCTTAGTATCGAATGCATCCGACCATGAAATTTTATATCAAAATGTAGAAGATATGCTAAAAGAAATTTACTAAAATAGCTACCAATATCCCAAAAGTATGTTTCACTCAACGGATATGGTAGCTTTTTTAATTCATTATGGCAATTTATGCAATACTTAGATTTCGCTATTCATACGGCCATAATAAGAAATGGCATACAAACCACCAATACCAACAAGCGCATAAATAATACGAGAAAGTAATGACATTTGGCCAAATAAGGTGCTTACTAAATCAAAGTCAAAGAAACCAATTAAGCCCCAATTGATAGCTCCGATAATAACAAGTGTTAAAATGGTATAATCTAATGCTTTCATAGAATTCTCCTTTCCTGTATGCAGATTGCATACATTTGAATATCTATATTGTGTGTTTATTTAATATTTTTTATTCATAAATATTGTAGTAAATCTACAAAAATGATACAATATAGTGATGTAAAAACAACGGAGGTAATACGATTGAGTAGAAGAAGACGTCGTAAAAAATCCAATCAACTTAGATTGAATTTGGGTACAATTATTTTTGGTACAATTCTTATATATTTATTTATACATGTTATTATGTCATTGAATGTTGAAAAGCTTTCTATCTACGAAGTTCAAAACAGTTATATTGATACAAATATCAATACAACTGCACTTATCGTTCGAGAAGAAAAGCTTGTCAACGCGGACAGTTCTGGTTATGTTAGCTATTATGTTCGAGATGGCGAGAAAATTGGAAAAAACAAGACAATATATACCATCGACGAGACAGGTAGTGTCTATGATAAACTAAAAGATGCTAACTCTGACGAATTGGAAATGTCTGACGAAGCTTTAACGGAAGTTCGTACACGAATTTCTACCTATGAGAATTATTTTGATTATTCTGATTTTTCGGAATTATATAATTTTAAATATGATATTGAAAATGCTGTTTTAGAGTTAACCAACGAAGCATTAATCGAACAATTAACAGCTCTCGATGATAATACAACGAATGTCTCAACTTACAAAAAAGTGCAGACAAAAGATGCCGGTATCATAACCTATTACAAGGACGGATATGAGAGTTTTAATATCAAAAATTTCAAAGCTTCCGATGTGGACAAGAGTACATATAAGAAAACCACATTGAAAACAGGGGAGATTATTAATGCTGGCGATCCGGTATATAAACTCATCACTTCTGAAAACTGGTATTTAGTTGCTCCAATCACAAAAGAGGAGTCGACACGTTTAAAAGATAAGGAAACCATTACACTCAATATTAATAATAGCGCCAAGGATATTACTTGCGCTTTTGAATTAGAGGAAAAAGGGAATTCCAATTTTGCAATCATTTCATTAAACAAGCAAATGGTAAATTATATTAACGAGCGCTACATTGATATTGTAATTAAGATGGAACAGAATAATGGTTTGAAAATCCCTAATACAGCTATCACACAAAAAAAAGTATACAAACTTCCAATCAGTTATCTTTCCAACGGATCGGACTCTGCTGAAAAGAAATTTTTCAATGTGAAAGTGTTAGATGATAAAGGTGAAGTAACGATTAAACAGATTTCACCGAACATATATATTACTGACCAAAAATATTGTTATGTGGATCCAAATGATTTCTCAGCAGATGATGTAATTGTGAACACTGAAAACAATGATACCTTAGCGCTCTCTAAAGCGGATACCACGAAGCTAGACGGTGTATTCTGTGTAAATCAGGGTATTGCTAGTTTTCGATATATCGATGTATTATATCAGGATGATGAATACACGATTGTAAAATCAAATGTATCCTACAGTATTGCCTGGTATGACAGAATTATATTGAATCAATCCACTGTAACAGAAAATCAAATCATCAAATAATAAGGAGCATTCTATGTTAATTGATAATTATAACTATATAAATCAGGACGTAATAAACACCGCAACAAAATGTGGGCGTAATCCGAATGACATTACCTTAATTGCTGTAAGTAAAACCAAGCCATTATCCGATATAGAAGAACTAATAACAATTGGTGTCACTGAATATGGTGAAAACAAAGTACAAGAGCTGTGCGATAAATACGAAAATGTTTCAAAACCAGTAAACTTTCATTTAATCGGTCACTTACAGACCAATAAAGTTAAATATGTAATTGACAAAACATGCCTCATTCATTCTGTGGATTCTATCAAGCTGGCAAAAGAGATACAAAAACAAGCCTCAAAACATCAATTGGTCGCAGAGATACTAATTGAAGTAAATGTAGCACAAGAGGATAGTAAATTTGGTTTAAAAGTGGATGAAGTAATACCATTTATCGAAGAAATATCCACTTATCCCAATATTCATGTAAATGGTTTAATGACAATTGCTCCATTTGTTGAAAATCCCGAAGAAAACAGAGAATATTTCCGCACATTAAAGCAATTATCACTTGACATAATATCGAAAAACATTGATAATATTGATATGAATGTCTTATCTATGGGTATGACAAATGATTATAAAGTTGCTATAGAAGAAGGAGCAACAATGGTACGAGTCGGAACAGCAATTTTCGGAGCTCGTAACTATAGTATATAAAGGAGATTAAACATGGCTAAAATGACTAGCAAATTTATGGATTTTCTTAAACTATCACCTGATGATGACGATTTTGACGATGATGATTTGTTTAACGAAGAGGACGATTATGAGGAGTACGAAAAGCCGAAACGAGCTGGTAAGACAAAGACATCTAAATCATACTATGATGATGACGATGATGATTTTGACGATGATTATGTTCCTAAAAAATCAAAACCAAAAGCATCTCGAACAACAGGTCCAAGTAAATTAGTATCTATCAACAGTCGTAACAATAGTAATAGGAGTAGTGTAACAGTGCGTGTAATTAAACCACAAGAATTTAATGAAGCTCAAAAAGTAACTGATTATTTAAAAGAAGGTGATTCTATTGTGATTAACATGGAAGGTATTGAAGTCCATGCTGCACAGAGAATCATAGATTTTATTGGAGGTGCTTGTTATGCATTAAACGGTTCATTGCAGGCAATTTCGGCTAATATTTTTATTGCCGCACCTTCCAACATTGATGTAACAGGAGATTTAAGACAAGAGATTCTTAATAGCTCAACCTTATCTCCAGAATTATCATCATTTTAAATTTGATAACTGAGGATGTTTATATAATGTAATTGGGTAGGAGGAGAACTGGATGTTAACACCAGTAGATGTAAATAACAAAGTATTTAAAGGTGGTATTGGTTACGATAAAAAAGATGTAGAAACATTTATGTTAGAGTTATCTAACGATTTCGGTGATTTATATCGTTCCAATGTAGAATTAAAAGACAAGGTTACAACGTTAAATGAAAGCTTACAGCATTATCGTTCCATTGAAGATTCTATGCAAAAAGCGTTAACTTTATCAGAAAAGACTGCAGAAGAAACTGTTAATGCTGCCAATGATAAAGCACGTCAAATTAATACTGAAGCTGAAATGAAAGCAGAGGCGCTTCTTGCAGATGCAAGAGCGGAGTTACAAGAAACCAAGGATACCATCTATCGATTGAAAGAACAGTACGCAACATACAAAGAGCAATTTATGAAAATATTAAGTGCTCAAAAAAAGCTTATGGAAGGCGAGATGGAAAATATCGACTTGGGGGCTAATTTTACTCCAAGCTATATTGTCACTAACGGATATAACAACGATAGTAGTCTTGGTGGCGGTCTTGGCGGTCTTGGTGGTGGTACCTATGTTGGTTCTTCCGGTGATGAAGGAAGAGAACGCACTAATCAGGAGCCAGCATTTGATAGAGGATCTCTTAATATGGATCCATTTTCTGATGCAGCAAATGGTGGTGGTCGTTTCAGCAAACAGACAGGTAAAGGTTATGTGAATTCAAAGAAAAACAGTAATGAAAATACAAGTGCTGGATTAAATGTTAAACCGGCTACAACTCAGAAGACAAAGCGTAACCCTGTAGCTCAGAATGTAACACAAGCTACACCAACCCCAAATGCCACACCAAAGCAACCAAAACCAGCGCAAGCAGTAACTCCTAAGCCACAGCCAACTGCTGCACAAAAACCTGTACAGCCAACCGTTACACAAAAACCTGTACAGCCAACCGTTACACAGAAACCTGTACAGCCAGCGGCTAATACTGCACAAGCAGTAAATACGGCTCAACCAACAGCCAACACTGCTACACAACAGGTTAATGCAACTAAGACTGTATCAAGAGAAGAAGTCCTAGAAGCATTAAAAGTTGCGCAAGCAGCAGAAGCAGTCAATGAACAGGTAACTGGTGAAGTTGAGGAAAGAATAAACGAATCTAGAATGCTTGATTCAGAGGATAACTATTCAGAAGGATTCGACTTTGTTACCGAAGGCGCAGAAGAGGAACAGGTAACTGGTGAAGTGGAAGATAAAGTAAACGAATCCAGAATGTTAGATTCCGAAGATAATTACTCGGAAGGTTTCGATTTCGTTGCAGAAGAAACAACAACCCAGTTTTCTTATGAGCCAACTGACACTTTAGAGGAAGATACATATTCTGGTGAAGTTGAGGATCGTGTAAACGAATCCAATATGTTGGATTCAGAAGATAATTACAGTGATGGTTTTGATTTTGTTGTAGATGAAGATTTGACAGTGGAAGAGATTCCTACGATTATACCATCTACAACCGCACCATCCAACGATATGGATGATGATGTTTTGTCTGGTGATGTAGAAGATAACATCAAACAATCAAATCTCATTGGTAATGCAGATGACGAGGAAGAAGGATTTAATTTCCTCTAAATAATTAAGATAGGATATATGATTATGAGTATTAAAAACAATACAAGCAACGTATCCAAAGAAAAGATTGCAGGTAGATATCTACTTGCAATCCTTTCTTTTGTGCTACTTGTAGCGATTGATCAATTAAGCAAATATTATATTACAGCTTCTATGCAGTTGTATGAATCCATTCCGGTGATTGAAGATGTATTTGAAATACATTACATTCGCAATCAAGGTGCTGCATGGGGAATATTTGAAAATCAACAATGGCTTTTTCTAATCTGTGCAATAGGTGCATGCATATTTGGAGTATATTTCTATATTCGCTGTGCACGTGCTGGACAATTTAAACTGTTACAAGCTATGATTATTCTAATTGTGTCAGGTGGTATTGGTAATTTTATTGATCGAATTCGCTTTCAATATGTTATTGACTTCTTGTACTTTAAACTGATTGACTTTCCTGTATTTAATATAGCAGATTGTTATGTTACAATAGGATTTTTTGTTACTGTAATTTTAATTTTATTTGTATACAAGGATGAGGATTTTGAACAACTATGAGATATGAATTAATATATCCAGATATTGAATCTGAAAGAATCGATAAATTTATAAATGATCAAATTCCAGAACTTTCACGTTCATTTATACAACAATTAATCAAAAACAATGAAGTTCAAGTCAATAATAAAACTTGTAAATCTAATTATAAATGTAAACCATACGACGAAATCATAATCGAATACGAGGACGCAAAGGAATTAGAGATTATTGCAGAAAATATTCCTTTAGATATTGTTTATGAAGATAACGAAATCATAGTTGTAAACAAACCTAAAGATATGGTAGTTCATCCTGCTGCTGGCCACAGTACAGGAACTCTCGTCAACGCATTATTATATCATTGCAAAGATTCATTATCCTCTATTAATGGTATTGTACGTCCCGGTATCGTTCACAGAATCGACCGCAATACGACAGGCATATTAGTAATTTGCAAGAATGATAATTCCCATAAATTTCTAGCAGAGCAACTAAAGGAGCATTCCATTACAAGAAAATACCACGCCATTTGCCATGGTACCTTTAAAGAATTAGAAGGAACCGTAAATGCGCCAATTGGCAGACATCCAGTTGACCGCAAAAAAATGGCAATTAACTCAAAGAACGGAAGAGAAGCCATTACACATTATAAGGTTTTAGCAACTTTAAAGGATAATTATTCTTATATTGAATGTACTTTAGAAACCGGTAGAACTCATCAAATTCGTGTTCACATGGCATCGATCGGACATCCTTTACTAGGAGATGATGTCTATGGACCAAAAAATCCCAAAATTAAAGGGCTGCAGGGACAGACACTCCATGCAAAGGTACTTGGATTCATTCATCCAACAACGAAGAAATATATTGAATTCGATTCAGATTTACCTGAATACTTTATGAATTTGATAAAAAAATATTTATGACTATTAATCATATTTATTACTTGTTCAATTTCTCTCGCAATGTAACAGCATCCTTAGCCTTCATACGTTGCCATTCATCAATATCCGCATAATGCTTCTTAGTTGTGTTAACATCTTTGTGGCCTAAAACATCGGCTACAAGATATATGTCTGAGGTTTGTTGATATAAAGCTGTACCATATGTACTGCGTAATTTATGAGGCGTAATTTTTTTAAGAGGTGTTGTAATCTGGGCATATTTCTTAACCATATTTTCAACACTACGCACAGAGATTCTTCGTCGCTGGCTACTCAAAAACAACGCATCTTCGTGACCATCCTTTGTAACAATCTGTTTTCGTTCTTCAAGATACTCTAATAAAGCTTCCTTTGCCTCTTCACCAAAATAGACATATGCTTCATAACCACCTTTTCGAACAATCTTAATACGATCATAATCAAAATCTATATCCTTAATATCTAGTCCAACACATTCTGAAACACGAATTCCCGTGCCCAACATAAGCGTTAAAAGGGCCAAATCGCGCGTTTTTGACTTTTCGTGGTATATTTGTTGGTGGTTAGTCAATTTCGAGCCATATTCGACGTTATCAAGAAATTGTGCCACCTCGTTAACCTCCATTCGAACAATTGTTTTGTCATGAATCTGAGGTGTATCCACGATACTTGCTGGATCCGATTCAATTTGTTTGTTTTTATATAGATACTTAAACAAACCACGCAAAGCAATTAATTTGCGCTTAATTGCGCGTTCACCATTGGTGTAACGTTTGTTATCCTTCGTATATACTTTCAAATAATCTAAATATTCCTCAATATCTTCAGACTCAATTTGACGAATAATATCAATGGATACATCCAAAGTAGATTTCCCTTTTAATGATGGGTTGGTTTCACAAAGAAACTCAAAGAAGGATTTGATATCCCTAGCATAACCAAGACGAGTACGAGGGGCTCTTGAATATTCAATAGAGCGAAAATAACGCGAAACATATTTCGGTAATTCTTGTAATACATCACGCATTAATTCAACATTATGAATTTCTTCTTCCTGATGATAAGTTGTATTAGCCATAATAGTAGTTCCTTTCAATAAAAAGTTCCGATCTATATCAAATTAAAAACATCTATTAATAAAATATAAAAGTCAAAAAAATAAAAATGACATCATTGTACATAACTAAACAATTGTGGTACAATATAGTCTAATTATACAATATATTGTAAAAATAAGCAATATCTTTTCGTTAAACTTGGGTTTTGCGAATAGTTACATTTCAAACACTACATTACTACTTCACTTAATATAAGGAGTTTTTTTCCAATATGAACACTCAAAAACTATTAAGCTATCTTAGACAATGCATTCAAAAATATAATATGATTCAACCAAATGACAAAATTGCCGTTGGATTATCAGGCGGTAAAGACAGCTACACACTTTTATATGGACTAAAGGAATTACAAAAATTCTATCCAAATAAATTCGAATTATTTGCAATCTATGTCAATCTCGGAATTGGCGATTATTCATCTGCCACAAATATTATGCAGGAATATTGTAATTCCATTGACGTCCCATTCTATCCAATTAAGACGGACATCTATTCTATTGTTTTTGAAGAACGAAAAGAAAAAAATCCATGCGCACTATGTGCAAAAATGAGAAAAGGTGCTCTAAACAACAAAGCACTTGAATTGGGGTGCAACAAAATTGCTTATGCACACCATAAAGATGATTTTATTGAAACCAGCATGATGTCCTTACTATTGGAGGGCCATTACTACTGTTTTCCACCTGTGACACACCTCGATAAAACAGGACTAACCTTAATTCGTCCGATGTTCTATATTGATGAAAAAGAAATAAAAGGATATAGCTATAAAAATCAATTTCCAGTTATTAATAATCCCTGCCCAGCAGACGGAAACACAAAAAGAGAAAGTATCAAGCAATATATAAAAGACAGCGAACAACTCTTTCCTAATATTCGAAAAAATCTTAATGCTGCTTTACATAATTATTACGAAAACCAAACCGTTGAATAATAATCGTTCTTTAGAAGAATTATAACAACTTAATAATACTGATAAAAGGTTAAAAAACTTACAAGCAATTATGAATCAAATCACTGTACTAATTGATAAACCGGAACCAATAAATAGCATCCATCATGTATCGTATCATTCTTTAAATTATTAATATTCTTAACCTCTTCTATGTAATCCTCATATTCTGCTTCTGACTTTGCATATTCTCTTGCAATTGATGTCAATGTATCTCCATCATCAATCTCAATTGAAATAAACGATTTTTCATAATTCTTCATTTCATTCGCTTGCGCCAAATTCACACAACCTATAACACTAACGAAAATTATCAATGTAATCCCTATGGTTAACATAAAATTATTATCGTAAATCTTATTTCGAATTCCTCTCATTGTATATCCCTCCACTTGTGAACATCTGTTCGTTTTTGTCATGACCGAATCATAACAAACATTCGTTCGCTTGTCAATACCTTTTTCGAAACTTTGTTCGGAAAATTTGTTCGGAATAAATGTTTGCTTTTTTTATTTTGCTGTGTTAATATTAAAGAAGTTACAATATTTTAATACGAATCATTATAATTGGAGGAATTGCTTATGCCTGGTAAGATTAGTGCAAAACAACAAGAAATCTTAGATTATATTAAGGAAAATATATTACACAAAGGCTATCCGCCTTCTGTTCGTGAAATCTGTGAAGCTGTGAAGTTGAAATCCACCTCTTCTGTTCACTCACACCTAGAAACCTTAGAGAAGAATGGATATATTCGACGCGATCCCACAAAGCCTCGTACCATCGAGATTTTAGATGATACTTTTGGTCTTACAAGACGTGAGTTAGTAAATGTTCCAATTGTCGGACAAGTAACCGCTGGTGAACCCATCCTTGCAGTAGAGAATATTGACGGATACTTCCCAGTCCCTCCTGAATATTTACATAACAAAACCACATTTATGCTGAAGGTACGCGGAGACAGTATGATTAACGTCGGCATTTATGATGGTGATTTAATTTTGGTAGAAGAACAACCTACTGCTATGAACAACGAGATTGTCGTAGCTCTTGTTGAGGATAGCGCAACGGTGAAACGCTTTTTTAAGGAAAATGGACATTATCGTCTCCAACCGGAAAATGATTACATGGATCCAATTATTGTGGATCAGGTATCTATTCTAGGTAAGGTAATTGGATTATTTAGAACCTTTTAATTACAAAAAGTCTGTTCATAGAAAATCTTCTACGAACAGACTTTTTATATGTGCATGGAATTCATTCACTTCATACCTATACACATTGCTTTCGCTTTTTCAAAATCTTTTATACATTCTTATCGAATCATAACATCACAATAAAATCCTTCTCGATTCTCTTTACAAGACGCATATCGATACCGTACCATATTTCCTTCATTGAATCGAACAAAAAAAGCAGAATAATGATATCTGGTTGCTTCCATAAAATGATTCATGATTGTAATCGCATTGTCAACAGAGAAATTCTCTAGTTCAATATCAACAATATAGCGATTCCCTTTTATAAGGATGCTCTTTTTCTTAATAGCCGACTGTTCCAACAAAGCAGCACCTAAAAGGTTTTTTGTCATATCATCTGCCTGTAACTGAATTTTTGAAACATAATCATTCATTATGGTAATCATATATAACTCCTAATCTATTTGACACACTCCACAAAAGGTAAAAATCCGTGCCAAATCATTATTTCTAATATATTTCGTGATCCGGTAAACTATGAAGTACCATTTCAAATTCATCAAAATGTTTAATAAACAAATCGACTACATCCGGATCAAAATGAATGCCTTTTAAGCGAACAATTTCATCATAAGTGTCCTCTAAGGACCACCCTTCCTTGTAATAACGCTGTGAAGTCAAGGCATCAAAAACATCACATACAGCCATAAGTCTGCTTATATAAGCAATCTCTTCACCTTTCATTCCAAGATAACCACTACCGTCCCATCTCTCGTGATGCTCCAACGCAATTGTCTTCGCAATCTGCATAATATCACCAGGACATTTCGCCAACAAAGCTTCACCATATAAAACGTGATTTTTCATAATCGCATATTCTTCATCTGTAAGCTTATCCGGCTTGTCTAAAATCTCTTCTGATATCATCAATTTACCAATATCGTGCATCATCGCTGCAACTGCTAATTTGTCCACATAATCCTTTTCAAAACCAGAAGCTGTACCAAGAACTCTCATATACTCAGCCACTCGTCGTATATGTTCACCAGTTACTTTGGATTTACTCTCTGAAATTTCAGCAAATGCATAAATAAGCTCCTCCTGGCTATGTACTAAATCCCGGTTTGACTCAATGGTCTTATTCAGCATTGCCATATTTCTATCAACAATATAATATGAAAACAACGTCGTTACCAAAACCAAAACAATCCTTAAAAACACACCATATATCAAAGCTTCTGAGAAATTATCAAATTCATCCCCCATAGTATCCTTGAACACATAATAGCGCATAAACATAGTCAAAAATACAACAAAACAATCGATTGCTGTGGTTGTTACAATCAACTTTCTATCACAATACATCGTTGCAATCATCAAAGTGAAGATAATCAGGACAATATAATCATAGGATATAAATGTTCCCAGCAAAAAGACAACCGCTAACACACACATAATAACATAATATTTTATCCATTGTCTTTCAAGCTTCAAGACATTTACCAATATGGATGGAATCATCAACAATAATAAACTACTGATAAAAACGATGGTAGTGTTATAAAAATCATATCCATAATAATCTGTAAGCGTAAACATCCATAAGGATATCAAAAACAACGTTGCAATCATTAAGCACTTCGCTGCCAATTTATTCACTTCTATAGTATTTTTTCTAATCAGTATATCTCTATCCATACTCTCTCCTATGCAAATTATATCTTTATACACAAAGACGAACACAACCAATAAAGCTCTATACTTATCAATATAATGTCCTTCATTCTATAACTCAGCAACATCAATTACCTTGCCATCCAACCATATCTTCTCCAAATTATAGAACAAACGGTCTTCCTCATTAAAAATATGGACGATAATATCATTGAAATCCATTAAAATCCAATTTGCTGATTGATAACCTTCTATCTGACGAGGGCGAACACCTTGCTTATGCAACTCTTCCTCTACATTATCCGCTAATGCTTGCACTTGATTGTGATTCATACCACTCGCAATAATAAAATAATCTGCCATTACTGATACCTCAGAAATATCAATCACCTTAATATCCTGCGCTTTTTTATCTTCCAAACCAGCAATCGCAAGCTTTGCCATTTCTCTACTATTCATTGTTATCTCCTTTTTTATAATACTCGTAAGTTATCTGAGTCAATGGGTCAATCACTGCACCCTTTTTACATAAGTGTTTCATACTATTACTCAAAATATGCAATAAACACTTGTCCAAATCTATATATGCGTCTTTCCGAATGATATCCATTTCCGGTAAAATATCTCGATTAGGTTCAATAAAATCCGCAATATATATAATCTTCTCCAATGTTGTCATCCCAGGCTTTCCGGTGGTATGACACGCAATTGCAGATAATATTTCCTCATCTGTAACTCCATACTTTTCCCTTGCATAAACGGCTGATAGTTTTGCATGTAAAAGATCTGGATTCTTGTATTCACATTCCGTAATCGGAATATTTCTTTTCTGACATTTCTTAATCTTTTTATCATTCGGAACATACTTTGCACAATCATGTAACAGCCCCGCAATCAAAGCTTTTTCATAATCCGCTCCATGAATAAATGCCATCGTTCCTGCGGTATATTCAACACCAACCGAATGCTCAAAGCGTTTGGCCGGAAGTTTTTCCTTAAGCTTGTCAATCATCTGTAATCGATCCATATTAAACTCCCATCAAAATACACACTCATACATAAAACATTATAGCAAAAAATGTAGGAAATTTCAACGAAACTTCATTGAAACTCCTACATTTCTACACTTTACACAAATCCAAGTAATAATATACACAAAAGTAACTGTTGTAAGTTACGGACACGCTATTCTTTTCGATATAACTTATTTTTCAATATAAATGATAAAACCTTAGACGACAGATAAAGTTGTTTTGCAGCTTCGTCTGTATCCAAAACTCTACCCTTCGCCAGTTTACACCGAATCTCGCTTGAAGAACAAGGAATTTCATTGCATACAATACAGCTAAAACATTCTTTATGGAAATAATCATTGTATTTTTGTATTTGCGCAAGCACTTCCTTCTTGCTCTTCTCGTCTCTTGGAGCAACCAAAATTGGGGCATATTGTGGAATTTGTTCGTACGCTCTCCACTTATCAAAAGAAAACAACGAATCTGCTCCCATAATAAAATAAAAGGTATGTTCCGGATATTGTTCCTTTAATAATTTCAATGTGTCAATTGTATAGGTATTCCCCTGGCGTTTCAATTCGAAATCAGACACTTTACAATAAGAAATATCCTCAGTTGCAAGCCGCACCATTTCCAGACGTTTCTCACCAGATACGATGCAATCTTCCGCTTTGTAAGCCGGTATATGATTTGGCATAAACCATATCGAATCTAAATGAAATTGTTCATACGCTGCTTTTGCAATTTCAATATGACCAATGTGAATCGGATTAAAGGTTCCACCCATGATTCCAATTAATGCCATAAATACCTCCAAAACAAACAAGTTAACATAATAATATTATTGTACACCCAGACAGTAAGATTAAACTGTAAAATTTTGTAAATTGTTTTCCGCACCTTAATTTGTTTACATAAAACTTTTATCTTAAACCTATTACTTAAAACAACCACAAATCAAAAACAACCATCAATTATTTTGGCAACTCAATCTTTGGTTTATTCTTATTTTTGCGATACAACACAATTTTCTTACCAATCACTTGAACTACCTGGGAATGGGTACGTTCTGCAATTGTTTCAGCAATCACGCGTGGATCATCCAAACAATTTTTCAAAACCCCGATCTTAATCAATTCACGTTTTTCAATTGCTTCATCAACCGAAGCAACCATTTCTGGTGTTACGCTGGATTTTCCAACATTTAAAATCGGATCCATAGTCATCGCTAAACTTTTCAAATATGCTCTCTGCTTACTTGTCATCTCTCGCTATCTCCTCTTTTTAACAAAATTATACGTTCAGAGCCCATTCGAAAATGCTTCGCATTTATCTCATGTATGGCTCTTCTACACATACGTTCAGAGCCCATTCGAAAATGCTTCGCATTTATCTCATGTATGGCTCTTC
>CAYTOQ010000037.1:19420-21349 GCA_964439445.1 uncultured Clostridium sp.
ACATACGTTCAGAGCCCATTCGAAAATGCTTCGCATTTATCTCATGTATGGCTCTCGCCAAATAGCTTCATACAAAAACATACTCTGAAATGTAAACATTTCTCGTATGTTTCTGATGAAGCTGCTTGGCTCTGAACGTTAGTCAAAATACTCAAATTCAAAATAAATCATGCGAACCGTATCGCCCTCTTGAATTCCTTTTGCCTTAAGCTCATCGATAATACCATTTTCCTTCAAGAACTTCTGGAAGAAATCAAATCCCTTTTCTGATTCCAAGTTGGTGTAACCAAGCATTTTTTCAATCTTAGGCCCTTCCACATAGAACAAATGAGGATCCTCATCATCTACTTCTATCGTAAATGGTTCATCATCAAAATCAAAGGTCGGAACAAACTCCGGCTCAAACTCTACAATATCATCCGGAGCCTGTTTAACAAGCTCATATACATGCCAAAGAAGTTCGGAAACACCTTCCCCTGATACCGCTGAAATAGGAAAAATCTTGATTCCCTGAGGTTCAAACTCCTCTTTCATCAGCTCAATAACGGTCTCTTTTTCCATATCATTCATTGCATCCATCTTATTGGCTGCAATCACCATTGGACGCTCTGAAATCTCCACATTGTATTTCTTAAGCTCTTCCATAATAGCATACACATCATTGATTGGATCTCTTCCTTCTACAGATGCACCATCCACAATGTGCAAAAGCACCTTTGTTCTCTCAATGTGACGCAAAAACTGCAAACCAAGACCTACACCCTCACTGGCACCCTCGATAATTCCCGGAATATCTGCAATAACAAAGCCTGCACCAGTATCATCAATATTCACCACACCAAGATTTGGATTCAAGGTTGTAAAATGATAATTTGCAATCTTTGGTTTTGCATTGGTAACTCTTGATAAAAATGTGGACTTACCAACATTAGGGAAACCAACCAAACCAACATCTGCAATCACCTTTAACTCGAGTGTTACATACATTTCCTTGGCAGGTTCTCCAGGCTGTGCATACTTAGGTGCTTGCATAGTAGATGTGGCATAATGCATGTTACCGTTACCACCTTTACCACCGGTTAATATCACAACAGGTTCAGTTTTATTGGACATATCCATAATCACCTGACCGGTTTCAAAATCCTTGATTACCGTTCCTGGTGGTACCTTACAAATAATATCTGCACCATTGGCACCATGCTGTTTTTTCTTCTTGCCTTCTTCGCCGTCCTGTGCGCAATATTTTCGCACATGACGGAAATCATTTAATGTATTCAGACCTTCATCCACAACAAAGATAACATCGCCACCTTTTCCACCGTCACCACCATCCGGACCACCGGCTGGTACATATAATTCACGACGGAAGCTCACATGACCATCGCCACCTTTTCCTGCACGAATAAATATTTTCGCTCTATCTGCAAACATTGTATTCACCTCTCATTTCAAAACAAATCAAACAATCCTATCATCTTATTCATAGTCAAATATAGAATTTCTATATAATAAACTCTAAGAGTTATCGTTAATCAAATTATATACGATGGACTCTACTAATAAACAAAGTTTATATCCAACAAGCCATTTAAATAGTTGTAACTATTCAGAGCCATTCGAAAATGCTTGGCTCTGAACAGTTACAAATAGTTAACAACATTTCTTAAACCTTATTATACTAACAAAGGCTGGAGTAAAAAACTCCAGCCTCAAATTACATGTATCTTATTCGTTAACTGATACTGGGTAGATAGAAACCTGCTTCTTATCTCTTCCCTTTCTCTCGTAGCGAACAACACCATCAACTAATGCAAATAAAGTATCATCTTTACCTCTACCTACGTTAGTACCTGGATGAATCTTTGTTCCGCGCTGTCTGTATAAAATGTTACCAGCCTTAACGAACTGTCCGTCAGCTCTTTTCGCACC
>CAYTOQ010000038.1:0-21321 GCA_964439445.1 uncultured Clostridium sp.
TTGTGAAATTCGTCCAACAGATAGGGTTATTGTAAATGTACTTGTAAGAAATGGCAACTTTTGGTTGCGTCAATTGCAAACCTTAGATGGTAGAAGCTTAATATTTATGATTGTTATAATTTCGTATGTAGCAAAAAGGAGCGTAGATGTTTGTGAGTATGATGTTGGTTAAGTAAATAATTATTTTGCAATCATCTATAGTATTTACATATGAGGAGGACGGAATGAAAGTTAAGAAGTATGTAGTGACAATGTTGTTCACACTGTTATGTGTAATGTGTATGCCAAAGGATGTAATGGCAGCGGGAGGTCCCTGTGGACTATGGGGAGAGAATAATGCAACTTGGACGTACAAGGATGGAGTAATTACCATTTCTGGAACAGGTGAAGTAAATGAAGCACATGAAGAGGGAGATGTGATAACAGAGGTATGGAATACTGATTTCTATATGGAGAATACAACGAAGGTTGTTATCAATGAAGGTATTACCAGTCTTACGGGTTGGTATTTATTCAAAGATTTTAAGAATTTAACATCTGTATCTTTGCCAGATTCATTAACCTATATGGGTATTGGTAATTTTGAAAATTGTACTTCGTTGAAGAGTATTACAATACCAAAGAATCTATCGGTTGTGGCATCGGACAATTTTAAGAATTCAGGTATTGAGGTTGTAACCTTTTCAGAAGGTATGAAAGAGGTTCCAAGTACCTTATTTACAAATGCAACTAATTTGAAGACTGTATATTTTCCTCAATCTATTGAAAAGATTGAGGCGAGTGCTTTTACAAATTGTACTGGGTTAACACAAATAACGTTACCACATTATATGAAGGAGATCAGTTATAATGTGTTTGAAGGCTGTACCAATCTGCAGGAAATAATTATTTATCAAAATGTAGACGCAATTGGTTATGCAGCATTTAAAGATGTAAAGAACCTTACCATTTATGGTAAAAAGAACTCTTATGCGCACAAATATGCAAAAGAAAATGGGTACACCTTTAAGGCATGCAAGGTTCCTGCCCTAAAAGGGGTTACCTATACAAAAGAAAATCTAAAATATCAGGTGATAGATGATTATATAGATGGTAATGGAACTGTAATGGTTATAGGTATGAAGAAGAATGCTTCTAGTGTTACACTTCCAAAGATGGTGAAGCTTGAGAGCTATAAGTATAAAGTAGTTGAGATTAATAATAATGCTTTTAAAGGGAAGAGTGGATTAAAGAAGATTACTATTAAATCTACATATCTGACTGCTGTTGGAAAGAATGCAATCAAGGGAATCAACAAGAATGCAATCATTAAGGTTCCAAAGAGTAAGGTTAAGGCTTATAAGAAGTTATTTAAAACGAAGACAGGATATAAGAAGACAATGAAAATTACAAAGTAATAGAGAGAAGTGGTGAGAAGGCTTTCGTTTCAGGTAAAACTGAAATGGAAGCTTTTCGTAGTTGCAATAATTGTAATTTCAAGATGCTTGTTTTTATAATGGTATCTTGATAAACTGAATATGGTTTTTGTGATTTAATGCAGAACACTTGTGATTTTAAATCAGTGATAAATGGGAAAGAAGTATTTACAATAGAGAAGGAGAAGCATTTTATATGGCACAAGAGAAGAAATTAGTATGGAAGAAATCAAAGAACAGCCTGTTTGAAACCTTTGCAGTAGAATTGATGGAGTCCACAAAATCGAAAACAGTTCCGTCGAGTGGTGATCAGGATTTGCAGTATGCCACCGAACTTTGGCAGGAGCGTTTAGAGCGTAAAGGCTTGGATTTGGACTATGATTTTATGAATCGTGGAGCATTTACAAAAGATGACCCAAGAATGCATTGGAAGGGAAGTGATGACCGCTATATCAATTCCATGAATGTACGTTCCTGCGAGCTGACTAGAACGGTGCAACGAGGAGGAAGGCGCATTTATAAGAAGGCAGAGAGAAAGCTGTTTTATCAGTTTAGCACCGACGTGAAGGAAGGTGCTGCAGTGGGAGAGCACTTATATACCTGTCCGAACTGTTCGGCAGTAGCGACCATTGCGGCGTTGCAGCAGGGCTGTGAGTATTGTGGTACATGCTTTGAAATGGATGATTTGTTTCCAAAGGTAACCAATTACTTCTTTGTACCGGATACTAGTGGAACAGAGGAAGAGAACAAGCGGGATATGTTAGGTCGTATGTTTCCTTGTGGTGTGGTGATTTTCCTTATCACACTGATGACGGGATTGTCTAGTGGCGACAATATTTTTTTGGTTTTATTTGCTGCGATACTCGGTGGTGTGTTTGGTGGAGCTATATTAGGCTGGGTTTTGATGTTGGTATCTGTGTTGAGTAGTGCAGGTTCCCAGGCGAAAGACACGATAGGAATGGGATTTAATGTGTTTGGATCTAGTGGTAAATTTAAGAAAAAAATGCAACAATACAGCCCAGAGTTTTCCTATGAATATTTTACGGCTAAGGTAATTTCTCTTGTAAAAATGCTAATATTTACAAAGAACGTAGAGGAGCTCCCAGTGTATGTAGGAGAGGCAAAAGGAGAGTTATTCCCTGATATTATTGATGCTACCTATCATGGTGGGGTGGCACTCAAAGAATTTACTATGGATGGGGATTACGCCAAGCTGATTGTGGAAGCATATATGGAGGATTTACATGATGTGGATGGTAGGATTAAGCGAAAAATTGACAAGTTCCGGATTCATTTACATAAGAATGTAACTATACCCATTGATTATCAATTTTCGATTAAAAAGATTCAGTGTAAGAATTGTAATGCTAGCTTTGATGCGACTAAGATAAAGAGTTGTCCAAGCTGTGGCACTTTATATGAAATTGGTGATGACGACTGGGTTGTGACACATATTGAGAAAAAATGATTTGTTTTGTCTTTGTCTTGACAGAATCAGAAAAGAGTAGCAAAATAAATGAGGCGATTCTGATAGAGACATTACAACTATGACGGTTGTATAATGTGGTGGTTATGAATAACTAGTGATAATTTGTATGAATAACCCACTTGTACAATGATAACATGTTTGTTATAATGTGAAAGAAGTATATAATTTGATGTGAGTATCAGCTTGCATCAAGTCATATCAATAATAAAACAGAGGAGTGATAAGGATGAGTATTAAAATCGGTATTTTAGGTTATGGTAATCTTGGAAGAGGTGTGGAATGTGCAATCAAGCAGAATCCAGATATGGAGTTGGTTGCAGTATTTACTCGTAGAGCACCAGAGACAGTTTCTATTTTGACAAAAGAAGCAACTGTTTGCAATATTGCAGATGTGGAGAAATGGAAAGACAAAATCGATGTTATGATTCTCTGTGGTGGAAGTGCGACAGATTTACCAGAGCAGACACCAAAGTATGCACAGTATTTTAATGTGGTGGATAGTTTCGATACTCATGCTAGAATTCCAGAGCACTTCGATAATGTGGATAAAGTTGCTAAAGAGAATGGTACAGTAGGTATCATTTCAGTTGGCTGGGATCCTGGAATGTTCTCCTTGAATAGAATGTATGCAGGAGCAGTTCTTCCTGCAGGTAAGGACTATACCTTCTGGGGTAAGGGTGTCAGTCAAGGACATTCCGATGCGATTCGTCGTATTGCAGGAGTTAAAAATGCGAAACAGTACACCATTCCTGTGGACGCTGCGCTAGAATCTGTAAGAAGTGGAGAGAATCCAGAGCTGACAACAAGACAGAAGCATACAAGAGAGTGTTTTGTTGTGTTAGAGGATGGTGCAGATGCAGCTAAGGTCGAGGAAGAGATTAAGACAATGCCGAATTACTTTGCTGATTATGATACAACCGTTCATTTTATCAGTGAGGAAGAGTTAATAGCAAATCACAGCGGAATTCCTCATGGTGGATTTGTAATCCGTTCCGGCAAGACTGGTTGGGAGGAAGAGCACAGTCATGTGATTGAATACAGCTTGAAGTTAGATTCTAATCCGGAGTTTACAGCAAGTGTAATTGTTGCTTATGCAAGAGCAGCATATAAGCTTTCTCAGGAAGGTCAGTCTGGATGCAAGACCGTATTTGATATTGCACCAGCTTACTTAAGTAGTAAGAGTGGAGCAGAACTTAGAAAAGAGTTGTTGTAAGATATTGAATAGACAGAAAACAGGAAGCGTGGAACTTTTTCGTTCCACGCTTCTTGCTATTACTCTACATCCGATGTACAGTGCATACATTTAATTGCATCAATTGGAATCTCACCTTTGCAATAAGGACAAGTCTTCGTAGTTGGAGTTGCCTCTTCTGCTGGTTTCTTACCGATGGTCAATGCTTTGTTGATAGCCTTTACCATACAGAAGAGGATAAATGCCATAATGATAAAGTTGACAACGGATGATAAAAATGCACTGGCATAGCTGGCAATCTCTGCCCAGCTGTAGAGGCGATATCCAGTACCACCTGTTACAAAAGTAAGAACAGGGTTTATAAAATTCTCGGTCAAAGAGGTTACGATTCCTGTGAAGGCACCACCAATGATAACACCGACAGCCATATCCATTACGTTGCCCTTCAGAGCAAATGCTTTAAAATCTTCCAAAAATTTCTTCATGTGTGAATTCTCCTTTGTGTTTGATTTGCATAGTATCAAGAAGTGGTATGTTATGCTCACGTCCTTGATAAAACTCTTGCGTATAATCATAGCAAATTAGGAGTATTTTCACAATAAGAAATTTGTTGAGATGATTTGTTGGATGAAATAGATTATTTGGTGTGTCGTACATTTTTGAAGGTTTTTGTGCATTTCTATGGCTTGGAGCCAATCCGTTATTGGAGAAGCTACAACGTGTCCTGGGAAAATCACAATTTTTATTGTGAAGCATGTAAGAGAAGTGTTATAATTGTGATGAATGAAATCATCCAAAGGAACGAATATAATGAGGAGTGTATTATAATGGAACCAGTTAAGAGATTAAAGAGAGAACTTCGCGCACAGGGAACTGTGATAGGACTTTACAAGGATACAGTGGAAGT
Organism: uncultured Clostridium sp.; assembly: GCA_964439445.1. GTDB lineage: Bacteria > Bacillota > Clostridia > Lachnospirales > Lachnospiraceae > CAG-590. Next base: position 5,004 of record CAYTOQ010000038.1, read on the forward strand.
AAATGGTCACGTTGCAGAGTGGGATTATATTCATCACGATGGTGCAGCAGCAGTCGTTGCAGTAAATGAAGATGGAAAATTAATGATGGTACGCCAGTATCGTAATGCATTAGATCGTTTTACACTTGAACTTCCAGCAGGGAAATTGGATGAGCCTGATGAACCGACCTTGGAATGTGCGATGCGTGAATTAGAAGAGGAAACAGGATATAAGAGTGCGAATTTTGAGTATCTATTGACAGTAAATACAACGGTAGCTTTTTGTAACGAGAGGATTGACATTTATCTTGCGAGAGACTTGGAAAAGACTTCTCAAAATCTCGATGAGGACGAGGAAATCAATGTGGAGCTGTGGGAGATAGAAGACCTAAAACAGATGATTTATGAGGGTAAGATAACGGATGGGAAAACAGTTGCAGGGATTATGACATACGCAGCGAAGTATCTATAAATCATTTTGCTCGGGTCATAATATGAAAGTGTGATGTATCAAATGGATTGACACTTAATAAAAAATGACAGGATGTTCTCCTGTCATTTTTTATTATATAGATACGTTGTAATGGGATAGCATATTTTATTTGAACATAAAGTAGAGCAATACGATAATACCGAGTATGATTCGGTACCAACCAAATACCTTGAAATCGTGTTTTTTGATATAGCCCATAAGGAATTTGATTGCAAGTATAGATACAACAAATGCTACCACCATACCGATAATCAATACTGCTAATTCGGTTCCAGAAAAGGCAAGACCAAATTTTAGAAGCTTAAGTAAACTTGCACCGAACATCACTGGAATGGCAAGGAAGAAAGTGAATTCTGCTGCCAATTCTCTTGATGTTCCAATTAAGATGCCGCCGATAATCGTGGAGCCGGAACGTGAGGTTCCTGGAATCAGTGACAATACTTGAAATACACCAATTAAGAACGCGTCTTTGAAGCTTAGATTCTCCAAAGAATCAATGCGAGGGGAGCGTTTTTTGTTGTAATTTTCTATCACGATAAACACAATACCATATACAATTAAAGCAAGAGAAACCACAGTTGCATTGTGGAAATGCTCCTCCATCCAGTCATCTAGAGGGAGTCCAACTACCATAGCCGGAACACAGGCTAATACGATTTTCAACCATAGTACAATTTTATCCATAAAGCAATAGTTGTTACAAAAACTTTGTATTGCTTTCATGGCGTTGTTGTTAGCTTCTTTAGCAAACCAGTTTTTGCCATTCGCATGTTTCTTGGTATGGAAGGGCCACAGCTTTTCCCAATAGAGAACAACTACTGCCAGAATAGCACCTAATTGAATTACCACATTGAACATCTCCATAAACGCTTCACTTTGATTTAATTTTACAAACTCATCTACTAGAATCAAATGTCCGGTGCTACTGATTGGAAGCCATTCGGTGATGCCTTCTACGATTCCGAGTAATATAACCTTTAACCATTCAATAAAATTCATATACATTTCCTTTCTCTGTTAGCAACATACATAGTATATGTACTGTTATATAAAGTTGTGCAACTAGTATACAATATAATTATATGTTGAAAAAATATGTACTTGCACATTATCACACTTTTTTGTGTAAAGGGCAAGAATGAATTTGATTTTGTCAAGACACAAAAAGTTCATTTGTACCTTCTTTTGATATATGGTAGTATATGTCTACGCATATCAAATTTATCATATATCATGTTTTTTAATAAAATCAAGCAGTTCTGCAATCATTCACGATGAAATAGAAAATGATTAGTATATTGTTTTAACAATAGAAAAGGAGATGGTTGATTGAAATTGAATACACAATTAAAGAAACATTTCCCTATACTTTGGACAAGGGAGAATTTGTTGAATGAGATAAAAAGTAATCCGATTTTGTGGAATACTTATAGGAAATGGAAGGATTATGAACAGGAAGAATTCTTGGACTTTTGTACAGGAGTTAAGGGTGTGAAGATGACTTATGATTCTTTCTTTAAGGAATTGATGAGTCCAGAATATACACCAGAACGACTGGGTGATTTCCTTTCAGAAGTGTTTCGTCAGAAGGTAAAAGTTTTACATACATTGCAAAATGACAATGTTCGAATTGCAGATGAAAATGCGCTTTTGATAACGGATATTGTAGTAGAGTTGGAAGATGGAAGCATTGTTAATGTAGAGATTCAGAAAATTGGATATATGTTTCCGGGAGAGAGGGCGGCGTGTTACTCGGCGGATTTGTTATTAAGGCAGTATAAAAGAGTTCGGTCGGAAAAGAAAAAACAATTTAGTTATCGGGATGTAAAACCGGTTTATGTAATTGTTTTGTTTGAGAAGAGTCCGGAGGAATTTCGCGAGCAGACAAAGCAGTATATGCATCACTTCAAGGCTTGCGCGGAAACGGAAATAGAGTTGAATTTGTTGCAGGAATTTTACTTTATATCTCTTGACATTTATAAGGAGAAATTGCACAATGAAGGTGTGACAGGGAAATTAGAAGCGTGGTTGACATTCTTTTGTGCAGAGGAGCCGGAGTATATTGAAAAACTTATACTGGCATATCCGGAATTCAAATTGCTATATGAAGATGTATATCAGCTTTGTTTGAATACAGAGAAGGTGATGGAGATGTTTTCAGAGGAACTACGAATGTTGGATGTGAATACAACTCAGCTTATGATTGACATTATGCAGGAGCGATTGGATGAGCAACGCGGAACGATTGATGAGCAACGCGGAACAATCGATCAACAACAAAATACAATCAATGAACAAGCGCAATTAATTGAAACTTTAAAGAAAGAATTGAAGGAAGCAAAACTTTGATAGTGTAATTAATAAATGGCAGATAGTGAATACTATCTGCCATAATTTTGTTAGTAGAGTAAAATTATACGCTCTGTTTTCTGAGCTTTTTTAGTTGAAATAATTATATACAGTCTCGGAGATGTTGCGAATGTTTGGTATCGCGGCACCGCACTGTGAGCTCATAATCGTAATGATGTAGTCTCCGCCTGGCGAGTAAACGATAGCTGCATCATGCTGGTAATCGTTGGTGTCACCGGTCTTATTTGCACATTTGGTTCCCTCTGGTAGACCGGCAGGAATTTTATTGATGTGAGATTGGTTTAATAAGAGATTCAAAAATTTTGCTGAAACCTCTGCATTTACGCATTTCCCCTTATAGATTTTTTCTAGTAGCAATCCACAATCCTCTACAGAGGTATAATTTCGACCTGGTGAAGAGGGCGATTTGTATTTGGTAGGAACTAGCATGGAGGTAATGGTAGTATCTTTATAACCTTCAGCATCAATATAACTTTGAATAATGGGTCTGCCAGCTACTTGATTATTTGTTCCGGAGCATTTGGCAACCATCAGATTAAATGCGTCATTGTCACTAAGAGATATCATCTGGCGCATTAATGAATCGATATGTTCGGTCTCTGTCATAGTACCATTTTCCATCAAATCATAGGCGGCGGCACCGCAGTATAATTTGATTAAGCTTGCGGAAAACATTTGCGTGTTGTTGATTGTTAAATATTCGTTGTTTGCAATATCTTTTACATAAAGGGACCAGGTTCCGGAATACCCGGAAAGCATATCCTCCAGAGTTGTCTTTAGGTCATCTAATCCGGCAACGCTATTTATCTTGCCAAGCGAGGTATCCTCTAAACCATCTTTGCCAACGTAAATCCCATCGGGGGTAATGGAATTTATGTACATAGAACCATCTGTTCCCACGTATCGGTCCTCAATCCACTGTCTGGTCTGCATTATTCCATCCTCTGAAAAGTAATAGGTTTTATCATCAAGCTCCTGCCAGCCGGTCGCAACCGTTCCGTCCTCTTGTATGTAGTAGCATATACTGTCTATGTTAAGCCAGCCGGAAAAAGGAGTTTCGCCCTCTTGAAAGTAATATATTTTTTCGTTGATTTCTTGAAAACCGGGTGTCGCCTTTGCGAGCTTAGGCATGGAAAAAACCTCCATTGTGGCAGAGGTTTCAATTAATCCCATATCAAAAAGCTCAGGCTTGATATTTTCTTGGCTTGTGGCTTCAGTTGTCTGTGACTCTGATTCAGTGGTAGATGTCTCGCTAGTATTTCCAGAAGCTTCCGTTGTAGCTTCGGTGGTTGCATTTTGTGTTGTTGTAGCTGGTGGCATCAATATGGATAACACCAGGACAATCAAAACGACAACGAGTGACCAAATAACCACCGTTTTTGTGTTGGCTTTACTGATATCAGGGTAGCCGGCTTTTTCTATTTTTTCTTCAACGCTTGGTTCTTTAGTTTGTGGTGTTGTCTGTTCTACTTCCCGTTTTGCAATCGGATTTGCGATAGAGTCGTTGTTTGTTTCGCGTTTGTTCTTTCCCATTGTTTACTTGTCAACTCCCTGCTTTTCTAGTGCATATCTCCCATATCGTCCATTTCACCATCCGCGTCAGCCATAAACTCGCGGTTGGTTACCTTCTTAGCCATTCTTTGTGCTTCTATAAGCTGAGATAATTGTTCCTTTACATCTTTTGGGTTCTTAACACTGATAATATCAAAGTCTCCCATAGACTTATCTGCGGAACAACAGTGAATGGTTCCCACACGGAAGATTCTTTGCCAAAAGCTTCTTCTGAGGGATACGTCCATAATGCGATAAAGACGAACTTCGTCCTCAACTTTATTTAAAAATCCCGTTTCAATAAATAGTCTCTCTTCATTTAAAGCATATTTTGTAAAAGAAATAGGCAAGCCAAATAAGGTTCGTTTTTTGTCATTCCATAAATATTCCATAGCGGTTCCTCCTTGTATGTGATAAATGTTGTTTTTCTATGGTAAACACATAGTATTATTTTATCAGAAAATGAAAATTTGTATAGTTGTTTTCTCTACTAACATTTAAAAATTACCAAAAACTAACTTTCTACCAAAGGTTGCCACTGCTTGGGATAGAAGTTATAATAAAAAAAGTGATATTACAAAGGAGAGTACATATGAAGAGAAGGATAAAGCTGTTCTTGTGGATGTTGATAGCAGCAATGTGTTGTGGAGTTTTTGGTCCACTCCGACTGGTTTATGCGACCAGCCAAGGAACCTTACAAGCAGGGGAAAAGGTAGATTCGACGCTATCCCCGATTACCGCAAAAGTAATTGTGTTAGACCCTGGACATTGTAAGACACATCCTGGGGCGCAGGGAAATGGTTTGCGAGAAGAGGTTGCGGTGTTGGATATTGCAAAGGCTTGTCGTGATTCCTTGGCTACTTACGGAGATGTGACAGTGTACATGACGAGAGAGGACGGCGATTGTTGTCAAGCATTAGATTTGGGGAATTGTCTGATTGCAAGAAATAATTATGCGAAACAATTGGATGCTGATTTTTTGGTGAGCATGCATTTAAATGCTGGTTGGGATAACGGCGCGAATGTTCTTACGGCGTATAAGTCAGGTTATAACGACAACATTCGTATAGAGACACAGCGGTTTGGAAAAATTTCCTTAAAACATTTGAAAGCATTGGGAATTGCGAATAAGGGATTGCTGTTGCGCAAATCGGGTAGTGGAAACAAATACCCAAATGGTAAATTAGCAGATTATTATTCCATTGTTCGCAATGGTGTAAGGCAGAACATACCGAGCGTTATTATTGAACACGGATACATAAGCAGTTCATCGGATGTCAGCAAGTTTTTTAATACAGCAGCTAAGCGAAAAAAGGTTGGAAAGGCGGACGCCAAAGCGATCGTCGAATATTATAATTTAGGTGTTTCAGCGCTTGATGGTGAGTTTCGCTATGAAAATGGTGCCACTTATTATAGAACCTCGAATGGAAAAAAGGTAACAGGCTGGGTTAAGGATGATGAAAAGTGGTATTATTTTGCTCCCGACACAGGTGTGATGCAGACGGGCTGGTTATCCTATGGGGGAGAGCTTATGTTTTTATCCCCTTCCACTGGAGAAATGGTAGTGGGTTGGTTTGAATACAATAACGCACGCTATTTGGCAAAAGGAAATGGAGCAATAGTAAAAAATCAGCTATATGGAGACGGCCAGCATATCTATATGTTTGATGCAGAGGGAAGACAGTTAAAGAAGGGCTTCCATACATTAGAAGGTTTCAACTATTATGTGGATAAGAAAGGATATGTTGTATCTGGTGTGGAAAAGATAAATGGAGCATACTATGGATTTGATACAGAAACCTATCAGCAGTTATATGGATATCAGAAAGTAAATGGTGAATATTATTATTTTGATGAGCAAAATGGTGCGGCTGCAACCAAGAATATACTGCGCATCAACGGAAAGACCTATTATTTTGGTGCGAAGGGAGCACGGATGACCGGTTGGGTCAAACATAAGGGTTTTAAATATTACTTCAATGAAAAAACAGGGAATATGGTAAAGGGCTGGAAGAAGATTAACAATAAATATTATTACTTCAGTAAAACAGATGGAAAAATGCAAAAGAGTAAGTGGATTGGTAAATATTATGTGAATTCTAAAGGCGTGCGCACGAAAAAGAAGTAATGTTGTTGAGCAAAATGATAGGCTTTTGCGATAAAATATCAATAGAATTGTGCAACAAAGAGAAAATAGACTTAGGTCTTGTGAAAATTAGCGAATTTTGGTAAAATATATTGCGTGCGTGTTTCTTTGCACGCTTGCACAGACTAATGCTATTGCATATTTATAAGGGAGGATAAATGAGACATGACTAAAAAGTTAGACTTTGATAAAGAGACATTCAAAAAAGAAGTTGTGAATAATGTCAAGACTCTTTATCGTAAGACAATTGACGAGGCAACACAACAACAGGTATTTCAGGCAGTTTCTTATGCAATTAAGGATACTATCATTGATCAGTGGATTGCTACGCATAAGGAATACGAGAAGAAGAATGCAAAGACAGTTTATTACTTGTCAATGGAATTCTTAATGGGTAGAGCATTGGGTAATAACTTAATCAACCTTACCTGTTACAATGAAGTAAAAGAAGCACTAGATGAGTTAGGATTTGATATTAACGTAATTGAAGATCAGGAACCAGATGCAGCTCTAGGTAATGGTGGTCTTGGTCGTCTTGCAGCATGTTTCCTTGATTCTTTGGCAACATTGGGATATCCGGCGTATGGTTGTGGTATTCGTTATCGTTATGGTATGTTCCGTCAGGAAATTCAGGATGGTTTCCAGATTGAGAAACCGGATGATTGGTTAAGAGATGGTAACCCATTTGAGGTTCGTCGTGCGGAGTATGCTTGTGAGGTTAAGTTTGGTGGTAATGTTAAGGTAGAATATAAGGACGGACGTAACCGTTTCGTTCAGGAGAATTATTCTTCTATTCGTGCAGTACCATATGATTTGCCTGTAATTGGTTACGGTAATAACGTAGTTAACACATTAAGAATTTGGGATGCAGAAGCAATTCAGGATTTCAACCTAGATTCCTTTGATAAGGGTGAGTACCAGAAGGCAGTTGAGCAGCAAAATCTTGCTAGAACAATTGTTGAGGTTCTTTATCCAAATGATAACCACTATGCAGGTAAGGAGTTAAGATTAAAGCAGCAGTATTTCTTCATTTCTGCTTCTATCCAGACTGCACTTAATAAGTTCAAGGCTGAGAATGATAACTTAAAGGATCTTCCTAACAAGGTTACCTTCCAGTTAAATGATACACATCCTACTGTAACAGTAGCAGAGCTTATGAGACTTCTTGTTGATGAGGAAGGCTTAGAGTGGGATGAGGCTTGGGATATCACATGTAAGACATGTGCATACACCAACCACACAATTATGTCTGAGGCACTTGAGAAGTGGCCAATCGAGTTATTCTCAAGATTGTTACCTCGTGTATACCAGATTATCGAAGAGATTGATAGAAGATATGTAAACATGATTCGTGAGAAGTATCCAAACAATCCAGAGAAGGTTAAGAGCATGGCTATCCTTTATGATGGACAGGTTAAGATGGCTCACCTTGCAATCGCTGGTTCTTACTCAGTTAACGGTGTTGCTCAGCTTCATACAGAGATTCTTAAGAAGAGAGAGCTTAAGGACTTCTACGAGATGAGACCAGACCAGTTCAACAACAAGACAAACGGTATCACACAGAGACGTTTCTTGTTGCATGGTAACCCATTGTTAGCTGACTGGATTACTTCTAAGATTGGTGATGAGTGGATTACAGACCTTCCACATCTTGCTAAGCTTAAAGTATATGTGGATGATGAGAAGTGTCAGCAGGAGTTCATGAATATTAAGTACCAGAATAAGGTACGTCTTGCAGCTTACATCAAGGAGCACAATGGTGTAGAGGTTGACCCTCGTTCTATCTTCGATGTACAGGTTAAGAGACTTCATGAGTACAAGAGACAGTTGCTTAACATTTTACATGTTATGTATTTATACAGCGAAATCAAAGAGCATCCAGAAATGGATATTGTACCTCGCACATTTATCTTTGGTGCTAAGGCAGCAGCAGGATATAAGAGAGCGAAGCTTACAATCAAGTTAATCAACTCGGTTGCAGATGTAATCAACAATGATGAGTCAATCAATGGCAAGCTTAAGGTTGTATTTATTGAGAACTACCGTGTATCAAACGCAGAGCTTATTTTTGCAGCAGCGGATGTATCTGAGCAGATTTCAACCGCTTCCCGTGAGGCTTCTGGTACAGGTAACATGAAGTTCATGTTAAATGGTGCTCCAACACTTGGTACGATGGATGGTGCTAACGTGGAAATCGTTGAAGAAGTTGGTGCGGAGAATGCATTTATCTTCGGTTTATCAGCAGAAGAGGTTATGGCCTACGAGCGTGATAAGAACTATTATCCAGCAGACATTTTCAACAGCAATGCAAATGTGCGTAAGGTATTAACACAGTTGATTAACGGTACCTTCCATGAGGATACAGAAATCTTTAGAGATATTTATGATTCTTTAATCAAAGAGGACATTTACTTTACATTAAAGGATTTCGACTCTTACTGTGAGGCTCATAGAAAGGTTGATGCTGCTTACAGAGATGAGAAGGGTTGGGCTAAGATGGCAATGCTTAACACAGCATGTGCAGGTAAGTTCTCTTCTGACCGTACAATTGAGCAGTATGCAAAGGAAATCTGGAACTTAGAGAAGGTTAAGGTTACTATGCCTAAGGCGACTACTAAAAAAAAGACATCTAAGTAATAAGAATGGTATACCGTGTAGAGTGCATATGAGATAAATGCAAAGCATTTTGAATGACGCTCTGAAAAAAGGGTACGAATAATATTAGTAATAAATGGAACCTCTTCCACATAGAATAGTGGGAGAGGTTTTATTATGCGAAAAAATATTATTTTATTGATTGTATTAATAGTGGTTCCTTATGTGTTTTGTTGTCTGTTAGACCTGTTTAGTGATAAGGTTGATATTGGACAAGGTGGAGCTTCTATAGAGCAGCATTTGATGGGCAAGAATGTGCAGATAGAGTTAGATGGGTTATATAAGACTATGGATGTGGAGGAGTACATATTAGGGGTCTTGCCAGGAACAATATCTGCTGATTATGATCTAGAGACGTTAAAGGTGCAAGCGATTTTAATACGGACAAATGTGTTGAAGGAGATGGAGGAAAAAGGGAGCTCAGATGCAGCGGATCTGTCTTATCAGTATCTTTCGGTAGAGGAGAGAATTGCACTATTTGGAGAGCGTAATTATGAAAGGTATGAGAGACAATTTGAGCAAGCGATTGTAGAGACGGCAGGAATTGTGCTTCGTCAGGAGGGAGCGCTTATTATGGCGTTATACCATGAGGTCAGTATTGGAAAAACCGTTAGCGCAGCAGAAATATTAGGGGAGGACATAGCTTATCTGCAATCCGTGGAGAGTAGTCAGGATGTGGAAGCAAAGCATTATATGAATGTGGTGTCTTATACATGGGAGGAATTTCTCGAATTAGAAAAGGGTGTGGTTACAACAATAGAAACGTCATCGGAAACAGAAGCGACGCCAACAACACAAGCATCATCGGAAACAGAAGCGACACCAACAACACAAGCATCATCGGAAACAGAAGTGACGTCAACAACACAAGCGACACCGGCAACAGAGACGGTACCAAAAGTGGTTGTTGAAATCAAGGAAAGTACGGAGAATGGATTTGTAAAGCAACTTTCGGTGGATGGGACCATTTATACTGGAGATGAGGCTGTGGAGCGATATGGATTGTCCTCGGCTAATTTTTATGTGGAAGAGGTGGAAGGAGGCATTCGGTTTGTGTGTCTTGGAAAAGGAAGCTGTATGGGATTGTCACAGTACGGAGCGAATTGTATGGCTTTAAAAGGAAAGAGTGCAAATGATATTATTAAGTATTATTATTCAAATGTTAGTGTCGAGGAATATAAGATTGAAGCCAAATAGTAACAGGATTTGTAAGAGATATTATATTTTACAGTGAATATAAAAAATGATATAATATTATGAAACGACTCGTAAGAAAAGGAAGTACTTATGAAAAATAGATCATTTATATTTTATGTTCCTATTATGATGGTAATCAGTTTTTTGTTAGTGATATTGGCGGATAGCTACAATGGAAAGGCAGTAATGGTTAGTTATCAGGTCGGAACACAGGATTTGGGAGAATATAGCGGAGAAGTGATTCGTGATGGCGGAACCGATGGAGATGGAAAAGCATTAGAGATCGATATGTATAATGGTAGCGATATTCCAAGCAATGGGTTACCGTATTGTATCAAAGTGAATAAAGCACAAAATGTTGTTACTGTGTACACCGTTGGTGATGATGGGTTGTATAGCAAACCGGTCAAGGCAATGATTTGTTCTGTGGGGGAAACGGGAAATACCCCAGAGGGATTGTTTGAGTTAGGTGCCAGAGAAGAATGGCTGCTATTAGAAGGTGATGTATATGGACAATATGCAACCGTTATTACGGGCAGTTTTTTATTCCATTCCGTGCCATATTTTACACAGAATAAGTCAGATTTAGAAATTGAAGAATATAACAAATTAGGCTCTAGTGTATCTGCGGGCTGTGTCCGATTGTCTGTGATAGATGCCAAATGGATATATGAAAATTGTGCAGAGATGACTTTGGTAGAGATTTTTGAAAGTGACTACGAGGGCCCACTTGGAAAGCCGGTTGCCGCTGTAATTAGTAGTGGTGGTTCGGTGGGAAATTGGGATCCAACAGACCCGGACCGTGAGAATCCTTATATGGGCAATATTCCTATGATTTTAGGAGCATACGATAGAGAGGTGGAGAGATATTCGACTTTTGATGTAACATCTGGCGTAGTGGCGCTAGATGCTACTGGCAAGGACATCACTAGTGAGATGAAGGTAGATGGCGAGGTTGATTTGAATACCTGTGGTATTTATAAAATAACCTATTCCATTACAGACGAGACAGGAATAACGGGGGCAGCAACCGCCAATATTATTGTAAAGGACGAACAACCGCCAGTTATCTATGCAGACCAGAAGGTTAGCTCTATCGGTGTATATGATGTTACGAGTGTAGAACAGTTGCAGGAGCTGTTGTTACAAAATGTTGTGGCATATGATGGTACAGAGCAGTTACCACAAGAGTCTATTATTATGGATTACTCAGAGATTATGAGTAAGGGATATGGAAAGTGTCATGTGAAATATCGGGCACAGGACTCCGAAGGGAATCGCTCAGATGTTATGGTATTGACTATTGATGTGGATATGGAGGCTCCGCAGATAAAGCTTCGCAATGAACAACAAGGCGAAATTCGGGTGTCTAATATGCAAAGAGACAAATATCTCTTGGATTTGGTAGAGGTCACAGATAATAGTGGAAGAGTGGATGTGACGGTGAGTCGTCCGTTAACCTATACACCAGGTGAGTCGTATATTGTTATGTATTGTGCAAAGGATGATTATGGAAATGTGTCTACCTTAAGTGTAACCTATCAAATTAAAGACTAGTATAATTGATTGTAAATATAAAGAGGTTTGTTTTGTGAACAAATCTCTTTTTTTCGTAAATTTTAAGAATTTATTTTTCTGTGTATAAAAATCATTTCTATGGCAATTCTATCTATAGAGGTGATGAAAAAATGAATAAACGTGATAAAACTTTTTTACAAACGATGAAGGACAATGCTTTTTATTTGGCATTAGGAATTGGATTACTAGCTGTGCTGGCTGTTGTGGGAGTATATACCGCACAGCAGAACCAGATGCAAGTTGCAGAGAATAATATGGATTTAAATGTAGCATCGGATTATTCCAGCATTACAACGGAGGAGCTTGTAGAAGAGACAAATGGAGAGGTTGCAGAGGAGGAAGAAATAAAAACCACGACAGAGGAAATTACAATGGAGAGCGAAACAACAGTGGCTCCAGTTGATATGGAGGAAGAAATGGTAGAGGATGTAGCAGAAACGGAAGCTTCTGCAGAGGAAGCCATACCAACAACCGTAAATGCTGGTGAGTTGGACTTTAATAGTGAGAAGACTATTACATGGCCTGTAAATGGTGAGGTTATTTTACCGTATAGTATGGAGACTACAGTGTATTTTAAGACGTTAGACCAGTATCAGTGTAATCCTGGAATGTTAATTCAGGCAGGAATGGGAACAACGGTAAAAAATGCTTATCTCGGTCAAGTAACAGAAGTGACAAGTGATAACACTTACGGAAATATGGTGACATTGTATATTGGAAATGGTTACAGTATTGTATATGGACAGTTAGATACGATATATGTAAAGGAAGGTGACTTTGTAAAGGCTGGTGAGTCTATTGGAACAGTTGGAGCGCCGACAGATAGCTTTACAGAGGAGGGCAGCCACTTGTTCTTTCAGATGTTATCTGAGGAAGAAGCAGTGGACCCTATGCTCTATATTGAGTAAAATTTAAGTGCAATCTTTACAGAAACCTTCAAAAAGAAGCGAGTGCTTTATGATGGTGCCGTCAAATTCTTGATTGGCTAATTGATCCATTGCAGGAGAATAAGGCATCTCAATATCCTGAACGCAGCCACATCGATTGCAGATAAAATGATAATGTGGACGTGTGTCCGCATCAAAGTGATCAACCTTTCCGTCGCATGGTAGGCGAAGAATATCACCGCGTTCAGAGAGCTGTGCAAGATTACGATAGACTGTCCCTAAGCTGATGTTAGGAATTACATTTCGAATTTCCTGATATACGACATCTGCAGTGGGATGGTCTTTTCTTGTAGCTAAAAATGCAACAATGGCATCGCGTTGTCGACTTCTTTTTAAAGTGGTTTTTTCGACCATAAAAAACTCCTTTCAATATTGATAACCATTACTGTTTTCAGTATAAATCTATAATGCTTAGCTTGTCAAGAAAAAAAGGGGGTTACAGTAAAAAATAAGTTTATATTTATTAAGATTAAAAATGAAAATAGACGTAGGTTGTATAAAGTGGTAAATTTAGATTTTTTTTCAATCTAAACTTGACATGCAATAGGTCATGATGTATAGTCATTTGTGTTAGAGATGGTTATGGGTATGTATGCAAGACCCAGACCGAGAATATAGAATTAAAGGAGATTATTACAATGCCAGAGAAAATGAAAGAGATTATTGCGGAGCAGTTAAGCGTTGATGCAAGTGAAATCGAATTAACATCAAACTTCAAGGAGGATTTAGAGGCTGATTCATTAGATTTATTTGAATTAGTTATGGCTCTTGAAGAGGAATATGATGTAGAGATTCCTTCAGAGGATTTAGAGAAGATTGCTACTGTAGAGGATATCATCGAGTACTTAAAGGCTCATGGTGTAGAGCTATAATAATTGTTCAATCTTTCGAGATAATAAGAAAAGACCTTTCGTTTTTGAAAGGTCTTTTCTTATTTGAGAAAAACATTTTCTTGTATTATGTTTTGTTACATCTGTTTGCGTACAACGCCATATTCATCATCTAGACGGAAGAAAGAGCAATTAGAATTTCTGCCTTGTAGAAATTTTACCATATCGTCCTCGTCCAAATTGACATCGCAGGAATAGCATTCCCAATCTTCGTCATATACAAAATGTACGCATTGTTCGCATAAATCCATGTTGTCTCTTCCTTTCGAGCTTACTGTGCATTTTCAACATCAACCATTTTTTGTACAAGAGCCTGTAAATCACTTTCACTAGCCGAATATACAGTTTGGGAACCGTTCTTTGTTGGTGAAACGGTAATGTTAGTGGTTTCAGCTTCTGCATACTTTAATTCATCAAGATTCGCCTTCATAGCATCATACATATAATTAATCGCTTCAGCCTCTAACTGTTCCTGTGTCGGAGTGCGGCCGGCATCCACTTCTGCTTGTGCAAAATTAATAAGATAGGTTTCTCCCTCTTCAAGAATGCCTTCAAAAACCGTTAATTTGTAAGTGGTAACAGGTACAATGTAAGAACCATCGTCATTTTTTGTAGCTTCGCCGACTTCGTATTTGAAATTTTTGTACATATCAACAAATAGAGCACGGAAATTAGCTTTTTGTTCTTCTGTAACGTTATATGCATTAATATATGACATTTCAGTATCGATTGTTTGGTTGTAAATTGCTTCCACTTCTTCTACTGTAGAGCCAGTGATTTCTGCATAAGCCTCAAATTCACCTTTTGTGGAAGCATCTAGTCCGGCTTTGATATATCCGCTGGCATCAAAATCCAACATACATCCAGTGAGAGTGAAACACATAGCGACACTCAACATAAACAATAGTGATAATTTTTTCTTTAATAAACTTTTCATGATTTCTCCTCCGTTTATAAAATATATGAAATATTATATTTGGGGAATTGTTTAAAACAATAAACCCTCATAATAGAAGAAACCGATGTATGTGCACCGGTTTCTTCTATATATAGTTATATTAGTATAGCTTTCAGAGCTTAACCCATTACAACCTCTACTGTATGAGTCTTGCCATCTCCGAATACTGGAAGAACGTTACCCTCAATTGCGTTGCCATCAACCGTTACGCTCTTAACACCCTTACATACATGACTTGGGTTCTTAACCGTAATCTCATATGTGTCGCCACGGAACTGACGAGTTGCACTTAAACCATCCCAAGCAGATGGAATTGATGGATCAATCTTAAGACCATCAAAGTCTGGCTGAATACCTAAGATGTACTGTGAAATAGCAACCATGTTCCAAGCCGCTGTACCTGTAAGCCATGAGTTCTTACCCTGACCAAAGTTCTTACCTGTCTGTCCGATATCAGAACCAGCATCCTTACCACCAATCATCTGACCATATACGTATGGCTCAGTCTTGTGAAGATCTGAATGCGCTTCTGTGTAAGCAGGAGCGATTTCTGAATAGTACTTAAATGCCTGATCACCTTCGCCGGCATAAGCAGCAGCACAGATAATCCATGCATTGTTATGAGTGAAGATACCTGCATTCTCCTTGTATCCACCTGGGTAAGTAGAAATCTCACCGTACTGGATGTAGTACTTTGTGAATGCTGGGTTGTTAAGTACGAGACCGTGCTCTGTATTCAAACGCTCATCAATTGCCTTTAATGTCTTCTTAGTAACTTCTGGATCGATGTCTGACATAATAGCGAAGCCCTGTGGCTCGATGAAGATCTGTCCTTCTTCACATTCCTTAGAGCCCATCTTCTCGCCATGTGCATCGTATGCACGGAGGAACCAATCGCCATCCCATGCATGCTCCATCATGTTAGCTTTCATCTTATCAAT
Organism: uncultured Clostridium sp.; assembly: GCA_964439445.1. Taxonomy (GTDB): domain Bacteria; phylum Bacillota; class Clostridia; order Lachnospirales; family Lachnospiraceae; genus CAG-590. Next base: position 20,709 of record CAYTOQ010000038.1, read on the forward strand.
CTCAGCCTGAGCAGCAGCAGCTTCCTCGTCCTTGCCTAAGTGCTTTAAGATGCTTACATAGTTAGGACCTGCATATGTGAAGAGTGCAGCAACCATAACGGATTCAGCAACCTTAGAGTAGCCACCTTCTGCAGCAAATTTAGGATTGGTGTATGTCTGGAAACTCTCACCTGGTGTATCAGAGAAGCATGAAAGGTTCACGCAGTCGTTCCAGTCAGCTCTCATAGCAAGTGGGAGACCATGTGGTCCAAGGTTATTTACAATCTTGTAGAAAGAAACCTTTAAGTGGTCAAGCATAGGCTCAGCGATGGACATGTCATTGTCATATGGAACCATCTCATCAAGAAGTCCCCAATCACCTGTCTCTTTGATGTATGCTGAAACGGAAAGGATGAGCCATAATGGATCATCTGAGAAATCGCCACCGATGTCAGCGTTACCCTTCTTAGTAAGTGGCTGATACTGATGATAACATCCACCATCTGGGAACTGAGTAGAAGCGATATCAATAATTCTTTCTCTAGCACGATCTGGAATCTGATGAACAAAACCAAGTACATCCTGGTTTGAATCACGGAATCCCATACCACGGCCGATACCTGATTCAAAGTAA
>CAYTOQ010000039.1:0-12504 GCA_964439445.1 uncultured Clostridium sp.
AACACTTTGGCAACAAAAAAGCAGTAAGCCAAGAAAAATGCAGATAAGAGAGATAAAAAGGATAAGAAAATACACCGAAATTAAACAAATTAGTTTAAATAAAACAACAACCTTATCCGGAATGAGTAATATCATAAAACTAATATAGAAAATGCTGGAGCAAGGAATCCTTGTCTCCAGCATTTTTGGTGTAGTATCATATGAAATTTTGTTTTAATGCATAGTTCGTTTTATGCCACGGATTCCTGCTTCACAGCAAAATCAATCTGCTGAACGATGCCGGCTTGTCCGGTGGACTCATGAAGATAAAAACCAGTCTGTTGCACAACTGCCTGTGTTTCGTTGGTGTCTGCGGTGTTGTACGAAAACTGTGTGCTTTGCGCTCCGAGATAAATTGCTCCGATATCTGCCTGCTGCAAGTTGAGAAGCTTATCGTTGCCAGATGCGTCTTTTGCCCATATCTTCAATTTGTTGTAAACAGCATCATTTTCATCAATCCAGCCATTGCCGTCTTCGTCGTAGGCAGCAAGATCCTTAAAGCCATTTCCGGACTGTGTTCCAAATAGCTCACTGCCATCATCAATTTGACCATTTCCGTTTTTGTCTAGCGCAAGAAAACCATTGCCCTTGGCTAACTCGGAGATTTCTTCTTTCTCTCCATCGCTATCGAGGTCGAAAAACCATTTCTGGTCGCTGATAGTCTCTGGAGCATCTTCTAATTGAATCACCAATGGATCGGTTAAGATGTACTGCGTTTCAGAAGAAAAGCTCTCCACTGTTTCTGTAAAGGAGCGGCTCATCTCCATTGAAACATTAAAATCAATGGTTCGTCCGTCTGCAGTTACAACCTGTCCTTTGCTACTAAAGGTAGTGGTTTCTGCTTCGCTATACGTGATGCTCTCATAGCTTTCTCTTGTCCAGAATGCACCTGGTTGATTATTGCTGCTCGATACATCTAAAATTGCCTCAGAGTCTTGTCCTTTGTATCCTAACAGTCTGTCGCGAATGCGGTCTAATAACTCTTCTAAGCGCTTGGCAAATTCTTCTTGCAATTTCTCAAATGCAGTTTTTGCATCTTCGATGTTGAGCCTTGAATTTGCATAGTTAGAGTATAGCTCAGATGTCATTGGAGAAAATGCATCAGAAGAAGTTAGGGAATTCATATAGGAGTCATATTGCTGCAGGGCAGCATTGCTAGTAGCACTGCCGCTATATTCTGCATAAGTCGCCAGAAATGATGTACTGGCATAATTTACTGCTCCGGTTCCCGTATTCGTTGATGTTTTTTCCTGTGTTACTTGTGTGCTGTTTGCATAGAATCTTCCTGAATCCATGCTAATTGTACTTGAATCGATTTTCATGTTCCTCACCCTTTCAAAATGTATTCCAGTCTAACCATTTTGTGATTATTACAGTAATCAGACACTGTAACAGTGTAAAAGTGATGAACCTCCATGTTCGATGTACCAATCTAACCAATATATATATCGGAAGAAAATGGAAAGAACTAAATGCGAATGCAAAAATTTGTAGAGTTTATAATGGTTATATGGTATGATATTCCATAGGTTGATTCTTAAGCAAAAGTAGTTGCAAGAATGAGAAAAGCTATGCGATAGAGCTGCAGGGCAGATAGTAAAGGAGGAGTAGAATGTATTCGATTACACTAACAAAGTTAATTGAAAAGCTTAATCTGAAAAATCATGTACCTGAAATTGATACAGATAAGATCATGATTACAGATCCGGATGTGAACCGTCCGGCTGTTCAATTTTCAGGTTTTTTTGAGCATTTTGATGCTAATCGTATTCAGATATGCGGTAATGTGGAGCATGCTTATATTACAAGTATTCAGGACAAAGAGGATACAATAGAGATATTTGATAAGCTGTTTCAGCATAAATTTCCATGTTTGGTATTTTGTAGAGGGTTGCAACCACAGGAATTCATTTTAGATGCTGCAAGAAAATATGGTGTGCCAGTATTGACCTCAGCCGCCACCACATCTGCATTTGTTCATGAGACGGTTAGATGGTTGCATGTAGAGCTGGCTCCTCGCATTTCCATTCACGCAGTATTGGTTGATGTATATGGTGTCGGTGTTATGATTATGGGTGAAAGTGGTATTGGTAAATCAGAAGCGGCACTAGAGCTTATCAAGCGTGGACACCGTTTGGTGTCGGATGATGTGGTGGAGATTAAGAAGGTGTCAGATGATACTTTGGTAGGTACTGCCCCGGATATTACCAGACATTTTATTGAACTGCGTGGTATCGGCATTATAGATGTAAAGGCACTCTTTGGTTTTGAGTGCGTTAAGATGACCCAGTCCATCGATTTGGTAATCAATCTAGAGGAATGGGACAAGGAGAATAATTACGACAGACTTGGACTGGAAGACCAGTATACTGAATTTTTGGGAAATAAGGTGGTATCCCACAATATTCCGATTCGTCCGGGTCGTAACCTTGCAATTATTGTTGAGTCGGCAGCGGTTAATCATCGTCAGAAGGAGATGGGCTACAATGCAGCGCAGGAATTGTACAATCGTGTGACTAGCAATATGAATAAGGGTAAATAAGAAGAGCATATCATCCGTAGATAAATCGGATGTGTAGAATATAATTTTAAGGAGGATATTATGAAGAAGTATGTATTTGGAGTAGATATTGGAGGAACTACTGTTAAGCTAGGTTTCTTTACTGTAGAGGGCGAGTTACTAGATAAATGGGAAATTACCACTCGCAAGGATGAGGGTGGATGCTATATTCTTCCAGATGTGGCGGCGTCTATTGAGGCAAAGCTTGAGGAAAAAGGTATTGAAAAGGATGAAGTTGCAGGTGTAGGTATTGGCGTTCCTGGTCCTGTTAGAGATGATGGAATGGTATTGCGCTGTGTAAACCTTGGTTGGGGTGTGTTCAACGTAGAAGAAGAGGTTGAAAAATTACTTGGTCTTCCGGCAAAGGTTGGTAACGATGCGAATATGGCATCTCTTGGTGAGATGTGGCAGGGTGGTGGAAAAGGTTATTCTTCCATCGTAATGGTAACATTAGGAACTGGTGTTGGCGGCGGAATTATCATCAATGGTAAAATGTTGTACGGTATCAATGGTGCTGGTGGAGAAATTGGTCACATTTGTGTAGATGATTCTGAGACAGAAGTGTGTGGTTGTGGTAAGAAGGGTTGCTTGGAGCAGTATACTTCTGCAACTGGAATTACCAGAATGGCGGAGCGTGCATTGAACAATACTGACCGTCCTTCTAAGCTTCGCAGTGTCCAGTATATTTCTGCGAAGGAGATTTTTGATGCAGCGAAGGAAGGCGATGATTTAGCAATCGATTTGGTAGAGGCACATGGAAAGACTTTAGGAAAGGCTTTGGCGACTGTGGCATGTGTATGCGATCCGGAAGCATTTGTTATTGGTGGTGGTGTATCCCGCGCAGGAGATATTTTGATTAATACAACTGCAAAATATTATCAGCAATATGTATTCCATGCTTGCAAGAATACCAAGTTTGTTTTGGCAACATTAGGTAATGATGCAGGTATCTATGGATGTGCTCAAGCGATTCTAACGAAATAAAATGCATAATAATTAGTAAAAAAGACGAAAGGGGAGAACTTCTCCCCTTTTTTTTCGTGACTTCTTATATTGATTTTAAACAAAGATATAGCATATAATATGTAAGAATGGGCTGATGTGGGTATTTTTTCTAAGTATAGTCCTTAATACAAGGTTAATGGTGAGTGATTAGTATGAGTCAGAATTTAGAGAATGAATTATACCGAATTGTAGGAAAAGAAAATGTTAAGATAGAAGAACCAATGAGAAAGCATACCACGTTTCGCATTGGTGGACCTGCGAAGTATTTTGTGACGCCTCAGACGACAGAGGAGTTGGGGCAGTTAGTCTTGCTTTGTAATGCGGAGAAAACTCCGTACTTTGTGATTGGACATGGAAGCAATCTGTTAGTCAGTGATAAAGGAATACAAAGCGTTGTTATACAGTTGGACAGTAATTTTGCTGATTTCACAATCAAAGATAATCGGGTTTATGCACAGGCAGGCGTGATGCTCTCTCGGTTAGGTCAGGCAACGAAGGAAGCATCCTTGACGGGATTTGAATTTGCGGCAGGGATTCCAGGAACACTAGGCGGTGCGGTTGTGATGAATGCAGGTGCTTATGGTGGAGAAATGAAGGATATCGTGGAATTTGTTCAACTGATGGATCAGGAGGGTAATCTGTTTGAAAAGTCAGGAGAAGAGATGGAATTTGCCTATCGACATAGTATTGTTGAGGAGGAAGGATATATTGTGGTTGGTGCAACCTTAAAGCTTGTGCATGGCGACAGAAAAGCAATCGAAGAACGTATGGAAGAGCTGGCAACAGCGCGTAAGACAAAGCAGCCATTAGAGTATCCGAGTGCAGGTTCGACATTTAAACGTCCTGAAGGATATTTTGCTGGTAAGTTGATTATGGATGCAGGTCTTAGAGGGTATCAGTTAGGCGGCGCACAGGTTTCGGAAAAACATTGTGGATTTGTGATTAATAAAGGGGATGCAACGGCCCAAGATGTGATTCAGCTTATGAAGAATGTCAGGGAAAAGGTGTATGAAGAGTTTCAGGTTGAATTAGAGCCTGAGGTGAAGATGGTAGGAGAAGAGTTTTAGTCTGTAAATGCACAAATGGCTAGGTGGATTGGAATGAGGAACGGAATGAGATTTGTAATTGTGACAGGTATGAGCGGTGCTGGAAAAAGTACAACGCTGAACACCTTAGAGGATATGGGGTATTTCTGTGTGGATAATTTACCAATTCAGTTGATTATTCATTTTGCGGAGATTGCATATAACAAGGAAAATGAAATAGACAATGTGGCAATTGGTGTGGATATTCGAAGTGGTGTGTATCTTGAGCAGTTGTCGGAGTGCTTGCAGGCATTAAAGGCGGCAAATTACGATTATGAGATACTGTTCTTGGATTCCAATGATGATGTTTTGATTAAGCGTTATAAAGAAACAAGACGTAATCATCCGCTGGCGAGAAATGGACGAATTGAAGATGGAATCAAGTCGGAGCGTTCGAGAATTGCATTTTTGCGTAAAGAAGCGGACTATATTATTGATACAACAAGTCTTTTGACCAGAGAGTTAAAAGCGGAGCTTGATAAGATATTTATTGAAAATGTAGAGTACAATAATTTTATCGTTAGCGTAGTGTCATTTGGATTTAAGTATGGAATACCGAGGGATGCGGATTTGGTGTTTGATGTGAGATTTTTGCCAAATCCATATTATGATTTGGAGCTTCGTCCGTTGACTGGTAATGATGAGGCAATTCAGAATTTTGTTATGCAATATGATGAGTCGAAGGAATTTATGAATAAAATTGTAGATTTGCTGGAATTCCTGATTCCCAACTATATAAAAGAAGGAAAAAATGGTTTGGTAATCGGCATTGGATGTACAGGAGGAAAACATCGTTCTGTTACACTGGCAAATGGCATTTATAAAGAATTACAAGCCTTGCCATACACAATCAAGATTGATCATAGGGACATTGAAAAAGACACAGTCAGAAAGGGTTAATGGTTATGTCATTTTCAACAGATGTAAAAAATGAAATAGGACGTCACAGTAATCATAGCCGACACTGTAAGATTGCAGAGCTGCTCGCATTGGTATTGGCTACTGGTGAAGTGGAATTGAAGGAAGGGCAGACAAAGCTGATTATGCGCCCGGAAACCATCGTCGTCGGTAATAAGATATGTCAACTGATTGATGAATTGTTTGACAAACAAATAGAGAGTATTCAACATTCTAAGTATATCGAGATTGTTGGAGCCAAGATGACAGACCGCTTGTTACAGACAATAAAGCTATCCGATTATGTAGATTTTTTAGAAGAAGATTGGTTGGATGAGGATGAGCTTTTGGAGATAGAGGAAAATGAGATTACTTATGTTTCTTCTCAAGGCGTGTCGTTACAAAACTGTCAATTTCCAAAGCAAGTCATACAGAAGGATTGCTGTAAAAAAGCATTTATTCGGGGAATGTTTTTGGCCGCTGGTTCAGTAAATGATCCCAACAAGGCATATCATTTTGAGATTGTCGTACATAATAAAGAGATGGCAGAGGCGGTTCGGCAAGTGATTAATAGCTTCGCTTTGGATGCGAAAATTGTAAAGCGTAAAAAATACTATGTCGTATATTTGAAGGAAGGCTCCATGATAGTAGATATGTTAAATATTATGGAGGCGCATGTAAGTCTTATGGATATGGAAAATGTCCGTATATTGAAGGATATGCGTAACGATATCAATCGGAGAGTGAATTGTGAAACCGCCAACATCAAAAAGACGGTAAATGCAGCAAGACGACAGATTGAGGATATTGAATATATCGAGAAAACAAAAGGATTGAAGTATCTGAGCGATTCGTTAAGACAACTAGCAGAGCTTCGGTTGGAAGAACCGGATGCCAATCTTTCCGAGTTGGGACAAATGTTAGATCCACCAGCATCCAAATCTGGTGTGAATCATAGATTAAGAAAAATTAGCAGTATTGCAAATACATTAAGAGAAGAATGCGAATTATAAGGAGGATTCAAAATGTTTAGTGAGGTAGTAAAGGTAAATTTGGCAGCAGATGCAGAGGCGAGACCGGTAGCTGTATTAGTGCAGAAGGCAAGCCAGTTTGAGAGCAAGGTATATATTCAGTCTGGTGATAAGAAAATCAATGCAAAAAGTATTATGGGTATGATGAGCTTAGGTTTGGTTCAGGATGAGGAAGTGACTGTTTCAGCAGAAGGTGAGGATGCACAAGCTGCAGTAGAGGAATTAGTGAATTATCTTAAGAATGCACAGTAGAAAGATGAATTTTATTGCTATCAATACGGAAGTATATCTGTGAAATAATTGTCAAAATTTAGTCTTTACTATTTTCATTTATATAAATCTATGATAGAATAATGTTGAAGTATGATGTTAGAGAACATGGAGGTTCGATTGTATATTCAAAGGAGTGTGAGATTATGGCAAGTGTGAATGGATTAGGAAGTGCATGGACGAGCTCTTATACCAGTGATTATTCTTATTTGTTTAACAGTACGTCAAGTAGTAGCAGTAGTTCGAGTACGAGCAATATATTAGGAATTGATCTTGCGGAGTATTCTTCCATTACGAGAGGTTCTTATAGTAAGCTGATCAAGGCATATTATGAGAAATACGGGAATGATGGGGATTCAACCGGTTCAACAGACAGTAAGAGTGATACAATTGCAAAGACTACATTGAAGAGTAATGCCAATGAGCTTTATGAGGCGGCGAATGCATTGGTAACCAATGGCAAGGATTCTGTATTCAAGAAAGTGGAGACTACAGATGCAGAGACTGGAGAGACCACGAAGGGATATGACAAGGATAAGATTTATGAAGCAGTCAATTCTATGGTGGAAGCATATAATAGTTTGGTAGAAAAATCTACGGATAGTGACAATAATTCCGTGTTACGACAGACATTACATATGATTAATTCTACTGCATCGAACGGTTCTTTGTTGGCAGATGTCGGAATTAGTATTGGCGCAGATAATAAGTTGAGTATAGATGAGGAAGCATTCAAAAATGCCGATATGAGTACAGTGAAGACTTTGTTTAATGGTTCTTCTTCACTAGGCGGTAAGATTCAGTCGGCTGCAAGCAATATCTATATGAATGTGAATAATTCTTTGGGCAATAGCAATTATTATACATCATCTGGTATGTTGGGTAGTTATTCAACTGGTAATATTTTAGACAGTATGTTATAAGAGAATGACATTTCATTATGATGAGGACGTTGAAAAATTCAACGTCCTTTTTTAATGAATAGAATGAAGTTTTTGATTAACAGAAGAATGTTAGGTAGATATATCGGTTTTCCTTGATTTTCTTTGCGTTGTGAACTTTCATTTACTTGCCCTTTGGTTTACACTGTGATAAAATTAGTATAACTATGTGTGGTATTGGTCGTTTTTTATGGACCAGCGGCATCATTAGCTGTCATATACCGTTTTTATGGGTAACCATTTTATACAATATAGAAAAGAGTAGGTGAGAGGAATGGGACATTTCGCGAATTTTCTCAACAAGATACCATTTGTTAGGCAAGCAAATGCTAACAAAGAGAGTGAGCAGGTGAATAATGTTGAGAAGCAGTACAACAAAGCAAAAGAGTTACTTGAACACGGAATTTCCGAAGAAGCAATCAAGGCATTTAATCAGATTGCAGACATTGGAATCATGGAGCCGCAATACCAGCAATATGGATGTGAGGCTCTGAAGATCTTGGGTGAGGTTTACGAGACCGGTAAGTATGAAAATATTAAGGCAAAGGTAGACCGAGAGTTAGCAGCAAAGTATTACGAGAGATATATTAAGCTTGTAGAGGACGGTAATATGTTCTATAAGCTTGGTTTGTTGATGCTTGATATTCAAAATTTCTCAAAAGCGATTACCTATTTGGAAAAAGCAGCTTCTTATGATGTGGCACAGGCATATATGCGACTAGGTGACATTTATGAGAAGGGCTTGAATCGAATTGATGAGAACGGACATAAAAGTGATTTTATTGTTCCGATTGATATAGAAAAAGCAAAGTCATGGTACCAAAGATTAGCAGATAAGGGCGATGACAAAGCGAAGGCTGCGGTAGAGCGTATTGAGTACAATGCGACTCATGCGGATAGTATTGAATTTGAAGAGAAGGATAAGATATATTCGCAGATATCTGAAAAGCGTAAAGCGAAGGGTGTTGAGACACGTTATAAGGCGCAGGATGCGACAAAGCTTCAGTATCAATATACCTATATTCATGACCAGGTAGAGGGTTATATTCACAAGCTACCTAAGGATTGGGTCAAGAGTATTGATGTAGATACAGATGAAGAGTATTATGCTCCAAGCCATACATATACAGATTTTTCGATTTATGTAACGTATACCACAGTTCCAAAGGATTCGGAACGTAAAGTGGATGATTATCTATATTATATGAATGAGGCGTATGACTGTGATGTGAATATCACACCATATATCACAGAATATGCGAATGGTATATCGGCTCGTTTCTACCACAAGGATATAGATAAGGGTATTGTAACGTTTGTATTTAAACAGAAAAATAGATGGGCGTGCTTGCGTTTTGTTTGCTCTAATATGGATATTATGGAGCAATACAACGAGATTATTTTTGAGGTTGCCAATTCATTTGCTTTTGTTATTCCAACCTTGTTGAGTAACAAGAGTGCGAATCGTACAGAGGTTCAGTATTACAATGAGGCAGTTTATTACTATAATATGGAAGACTATGAGAAGGCTATGAGTAATGCGACGATAGCGTTGCAAAATGGCAGTGAAAAGGCAAGTTATCTGCTGATTGAATTGTATTTTGATGCGGATAGTCCATATCGTGATATTGATAAGACCCTTAGTTATGCGAAACAGCTATTTGAGTCCAATAAGGATCCGGACTTGGCATTTTTGATTGGTAACATTTATGATCAACAGTTGAAAAACTATGTTGAAGCAAAAAGCTGGTATGAAAGTGCGGACCGATTGAATCACAAGCGTGTACCTTTCTATTTAGGAAGATTTTACTATTATGGATTGCTGAGCAATACCCGTGATGGTGAAAAAGCGTTGGATTACCTGAAGAAGGCTTTGAACAATGGTATTTTTGAGGCGGAGCCATATATTAAAGATATTGAGAATTTAGGTGCACCTTCACAGCTACAATCCACAATAGATATGTGGGAGCGCGCAGTCAATGAGGGTATTGCGGATACCGCATTTAAGGTTGCGATGAATAAGAAGGAGCAGGTATTTTATCTTGCTAGTGATGACGAGATAGAGCAGGCGTTTTCAAAGGCAATTGAGTTGGGCAGTGTACAGGCGGCATATGAATATGGTGCATATTGCCAGATAAAAGAACGCGAAGACGGATATGCGGGTCCGGTTAGAAGTTTAGATTACTTCTATAAAGCATATGAAGCGGGTTATGAGGATTTCAGTAAGGAATACCTATATCAAGTTATTGAACACAAGATTTCCAAGGGTGTGTCGGATACAGAGAAGTTAGAATTGTATTACGATGTGGCAGCAAAAGGTTCTATACCAGCTATGAAACATGTTTTGGAGATGGTAAAGGTATTAGAGCAAAAGCTGATAGATGTGTACGAAGGCTTGAAGGAAATTGTCAAAGCTGGTGATGTGGATGCTTTGAGTTGTATGTATTTAATTGAAGAACAATTTAAGGAATTATTGAATCCTGTGGAAAGTGATTCGAATAAAGTGATACAAAACAAGTTCTTCCGTTTGCAGGTACCAAGAAGCTGTACTGCTGTTATCAATGATGAAGGTGGTACAATCCGATTTGCAGATTCCGCTGTGGAATTTGCAGTTGCAGAGATGCCGGTTAAGGTGGATTCAGAGGAAGAGTATAATAAGGTATTCAATCTTATCTATAGAGAATATGCAGATGAGCCGAATGCTGAGATTTTGGTTGCCAATTCAAGAATGGTTGGTTCAGGTATGTTGACACGTAAGGCAAATGATAACAAATATAGTATTTTGTTAATCAGTTCAAAGAACCAGTATTTATTCAAGTTAAGTTCCATTGACCGTCGTGAGTTGATGAGATTTAAGGAACAAGCATTAGAAATTGCACTTACTTTAGTAGAGTCTGGTGAGATTTATGTGGCAACTGGTGAAAAAGCAAACAAACATATTGGTCTTACTGTGCTAATGTCTGGTACAAGTGATAATAGTATGTTGTCAATTAGTAAGGATGATGAAGATGATAGTTTCACTTTTGTGTAAGGTGAAATGCCATATGGAATGTTAAACTAAGTCAGTAGCATAAAGATAACGGGTTTGGAACGGTGGTTCCAAAACCCGTTTTTCATTGTATAAATGGTATTTTGTGGCATATACATTGCTATAAAATTTACTTTACATTTTGTGATGAGAATGGTATATTTGGATTAGAATTATGTGGTTTGTGGAATGGTTTACAAAAGAAGCAGGAGGGATGCAATGTACCGAATTATAATGAATGATTTGATGGAGTGGTATGAGAAGGAATCCGACAAGGTTTTATTGCTAAAGGGTGCGAAAGGAGTTGGAAAAACCTGGGCTATTATTGATTTTGGGCAAGGCTTTTATAAGCATCTAGTGTATGTGGACTTAGAAAAGGATGAGGATGTGCGCACATTGTTTCGCCAAGGTGTTCGTGTACGGGCAGAGAAGCTTATGGCAGCTCTATGTATGTATGCAGACCAGAAGTATGAAGAAGGACAGACGCTATTCGTGTTTGATGAGGCTCATTTATACCCGAAGGCTGTTGAGGCAATTATGAGTTTGAAGCAGCAACGGCCAGAATTACCAATTTGTATGCTTGCATCAACGGTGGGAGCCATTCCTCATGAAGCGGAATATGTGTATGATTTATATAATCTGGTGTTGTATCCGATGACTTTCGAAGAATTCTTAACAGCGAATAAAGCACAAGAGCTCTGTAAACACATCGAGAAGCAAAAACTAGAGCCGGTTGAGCCGGAGATTATTGACCAGATTACGGATTATTTAAAGGCATATTATATAACGGGCGGTATGCCGATTGTTGTTTGGGATTATGTGAAAAATCATGATTTGAACCGTGTTGATGCTATTTTGAGAGCGTTGCTTATGAAATGTAAAGAACACATTGATAAGTATGTTCCGCGCGCATATGAGTTGAAGGTAGGTAAGATATGGGATAGTATTCCGGCACAGATGCAAAAGGAAAATCGCAAGTTTATGTATCAATATGTGGATGAGAAGGCACGTGCGAGAGAATACGAAAAATCAGTGAATTGGCTGGTTGAAACAGGCTTGGTGCGAAAAGTGAATCGTATAAAGGAGGGCATCGCTCCGCTTTCGGCGCAGGTGGATGAAAAATCCTTTGAATTGTATCATTTAGACCATGGTTTGTTACGAGTGATGTGTGGAATATCGCACACCCAAATAAAATGTGATTTAGAAACAATGGAAGATATGAATGGTGCATTGTTAGAGCAGATGGTTTTATCTGAGCTTACGATGAATAAGACAGTGAATCAGTTGTATTTTTGGATATCAGGCGCAACTGCAAGAGTTGATTTTGTGTTTGAGGACGACGGAACGGTGGTTCCAGTGGATGTGCAGTCCAGAATTCGCAGAAAAGCACAAAGTATGAAGGTGTTCAATACAAAATATAAAAATCATATGGCAATTCGGATATCGTTAGATGGCTTGAGTTTCACAAAGGGAGTACTGAATATCCCACTTTATGGGCTGTGGAACTTCTGAAAGCTACAAGCCGAGCCAGTGCATAAGAAAGTGTTCTCCGGGAGCTTGCTCACGGGAGGACACTTTTTTATGTGCTGATTGGGCGCTAGCCCAAGAGCGAAACGCGCAAAGCGTGGTGAGCTCGTCGGCTTGTAGC
>CAYTOQ010000039.1:12604-20976 GCA_964439445.1 uncultured Clostridium sp.
TAGCCCAAGAGCGAAACGCGCAAAGCGTGGTGAGCTCGTCGGCTTGTAGCGAGTAGATTATTGAAGGCGCTAGCCCAAGAGCGAAACGCGCAAAGCGTGGTGAGCTCGTCGGCTTGTAGCGAGTAAAGTAATGAAATAAAAATATTTTAAAAATTGATAGAAATAGCTCTTTTTTTGCGAATATAAGGTGTAAGAAAAGCACGAAAGAGGTCTCGAAAGTGAAGATTACAGATAAAAACTTTATCAAACAATTGAATAACGGGAATGAGCGAGCCCTAGAATATGTCATGTTGCATTACGGTGGGTTGGTAAAATCGGTGATACATCGGCACTTGTATAGCATGACGCAGTACGAAGAGGATTGTATCAACGAAGTATTTTTTGCAGTGTGGAATTACATTTCTTCTTATCAACCAGAAAAGAGTTCCTTTGCTAATTGGATTGGAGGAATTGCAAGGTTAAAGGCGTTGGATGCACTTCGCAAGCATGCAAAAGAGATGTGGGAGGACAGTATAGATGATTCCGTAGTACATATTGTTGATAATGCAAGTACACTAACTTCTGAAATTGGTGAACTGATTTCAGAAGAAACAGAGCAATTACTATCCTGTCTCAAAGAAAAAGACAGAGAACTTTTTTACCGATTATATGTGGAAGAACAGGATATGAATGAGGTTAGTGAAGCGATGAATATGGAAAAGTCGGTAATCTATAATCGATTGTCTAGAGCAAAACGCAAAATTCGTAAAGTATATGGAAAGGAAGGGTAATTATGAAGGATAATATGTATACTCTTTTAAATGATATGGAGATTCTGGTGGAAGATTATGAGGTGGCAGAGGTGTCATCAGATGAAATGAAACGCTGGAAGAAAGCATTTAAGCAAAATCAGAACAGAGAAATGAAAAAGAAAAGATATGTGGGTAAATATGTGGCTGTTGCGGTGCTTGTGCTTGTTTTTGTACTAGCAGTAGGTACGTTCCAGAAGGAAAGCTACGCACAAATGAGGGTGATTACTTGCAATCTACAAGAATGGTTAGGAATAGAAAATGATTTATCCTTATATGAAACATTAGTACATCAAGTCATAGCTAACAATGGGATTACTATTACTGTAAATGATATTATATTAGATGGGGAAACTATGATGGTTTCCTATACAACAACTTCATCAGAGAAAATCGATACAGCAGACAAAGAGAGGGAATTAATAGTTGATGTATCTGTATATGTAAATGGGAAGGAAGTGTTTGGCGGAAAGACAGGAGATGCAGAAAAAGTAGATGACTACAATGTTATCTCAGCAGATAAAATAGTCTTGGACGATGTGGATGTTACAAAGAATAATTATTATCAGCTTGTGTTCTATGCCGGAAGTATAGATTTGAATGATGAAGTTCAAATTCCATCTGTAAAAATAGGAACAGTGGATTTTGTGGCGAATGATGAAAAGTTATGTGGTAATACAACAGAAATCTTGTTGAATGAGGGGTATGAGTTTCCAAACGGAGAAAAGGTTCGTTTTACAAAATATACCTACAATGCAGTAGGACCAAAGATTTATTGCGATTCAGACACCTTGGGTTTTAATTATGCTATTGATTTAAAAGGACAAGATAATTTGGGGAACGAAATAGCATTTTATTTAACACATTATGGAGAGGATGGCGGCTGGCTTGTTTTACATCCATATGAGGGAAATTACATTCGGGAAGAAGCAACTAGTTTGACGCTAAGCTTGTATGCGCTTGAATATCCAGAGGAGAGTGGGGATATGGGTAATGACTATCATGTGATTGGAGAACCTTTTACAATTGAGTTAAAGTAAGCTTAACAGGTAAAGGATGGAATGCAAATATTTGTAATTTGCAATTCCATCCTTTTTTGTCACATTTTAAAATCCCCATACGTTATAATTATTAGAACGTTCAAAATGCAATTGCAGGAAATGGAGGTTACCATGCAGAGTAACAGTTACCAAAAGATAGAACAATTATATACCCTGTATGAACAAAAAATGTATGTAATTGCCTATTCCATATTAAATAATAGCTGGCAAGCAGAGGATGCGGTGTCGGAAGCATTTATTAAGGTCATTAAGAACTTACATAAGATTAAGGATGTGGAATCGGAAAAGACAAAGAAATATATTATCCGAGTTATTCAAAATACTGCGATTGACTTGTATCGCCGCAATCAAAGAGAGAGTACGGTATTTACTGTGGTGTCCGATGAGGAGCAGGGAAAGATTGCAGATAAGGAAAATGCAATCGAAACCATGTTACAAGCCATAGAGGGTAAAGAGCAGTTAAATCATTTGCTGTCTAAGCTTCCGGAAAAATATCGGGAGGTCATGTTGTACCGAAGTGTACATGAATTCTCGGTTAAAGAAACAGCGGCTGTTTTAGATATAAGTGATAATTTGGTACGCAAACGTTATGAGAGAGCACGTAATATGTTGATGAAAGAGTTAGGAGAGGATCAGTATGAATACAAAATTATATGATAAAGAATTACAAGTAAAAGAAATGTCTGTAGCAGAATTTGATGCTATAGAGGGGACACATACTTTTTCGGAAAAGTATGAAAATAAGAAGTCTGTGGTGTTGGAAACATTTAGACAGAAGACTCCAAAGAGCATGAATAAGGCAATGAAGGTGGCGGTGGCAGCCTTGGCTGTGATTATTTGTTCAGGTACAGCGTTGGCTACGAATGGAACATATTTGCGAGAGTTTTATGAGAGTAGAATTAATGGAATTGATGAAAAGTATGTGGATATGGATTTTATCGAAGGAAAGTATGATTTGCCTGTGGAAGTAACAACGGATGATGAAAGTGAATTATTAGATTTTCAGGTGTTACAGATGGATAAAAGTGAGCATACGATTTCTGTTGCAGTTTTGGTTACTGTCAATCATCCAGATTCTTTCAACGAAGCGTTGTTCTATGATGTGAGTTGGGATTTAGAAATCGTGGGCATGGAAGATGTTCTTTGGGAAACAGGTCTTGGTTGGAATCTGGATTGTTACAGAGAAGAGATGGCACAAACATTAGGTATGGGGAAGAACCAGTTTGTGTTCTTTCAAAAATATAGATATGATGATTCTGTGGATTTGACCCAAGCTGAAAAGATAAAAATGAAATGTAAATTTGTGAATTACTGTAAGGAGGATTCTGCTGAACCGGATTCTATGATATTTGTACCGATTGATGAGGAACATGAATGGGAGATGATTATGGATGTCCAACAGCAGTATAGTGATGACGTGGTAGAATTAAATCGAAGTTTTCAGCTTGGAGAACGGGAATTCTATATACAGAAAATGCGATTGTCACCAACAGGATTAGGATTTGTATATGAGGCTTTCGAAGATAGTACAATGGAACCTAGTGATACAATATCAACCACGGCATATATCTATAATTACGAGCAGGAATGCAAGTTAGTGATGTCAGATGGACACAAGATTGCAATTAGTCAAATAGCGGAGGGGGCTGCTGGATACGTAGAGGATGTTGACAAGAACTATTTATATGATGAATTTTCATTTGGAGTTCCGATTGATACAGAGCAAATTGTTGGTGTGGAGATTGCGGGTGAATTAATCGAGATAAAATAAATTCAAGTTCGCAACTTTTTTGAAATGCTATTTTTTACCATACGTAGTATTTTATCTACAGACGAGGGAAACACCTGTTAGATGCGCATTTAGTAGCTCAGTTGGATAGAGCACTAGAAAAAGAAGTCTTGTCAAAGACTTTAACAGCAATTCTTTAGGGATTTAGGTGTCGCAGGTTCGAATCCTGCCTAGTGCGGTTGATGGGTGCTCCCAAGTCGAAAGAATCCTGTAGAAAACATACATTGAAAAATGGGGAGTCTTGACAAAGACTTGTACTGCAACCAACGTATTGTGACTGTCCATCATAAGAACCCAAAGATGTAATGTTTTTCTGCAGGATGATTTAGCACAGCATAAAATTGTAACCATGAATGGAAATGCGTTTTATAAGTGTTGAATCATACGCATAATGCAAAATAGAAACGTATGGGAGGAAATGATTATGGCATTTATGGAACAGTTGAGAAATGTATTAAATAATAGAACTACATATACAGAAAATGGAGCTATTGTCTATGCAACAACTGGTAAGCTGTTAATGGATTTGAATTTTGCAGTGGCATCTCTTCGTAATGAGAGTGAGGAGAGTATAGCAAGACGTTTCACGCAGGCATTTTATGAGGATAAGATGTTAGCGTTGAAGTGGTTATTTTTCTTGAGAGACATCCGTGGTGGACTTGGCGAGAGGCGAAGCTTCCGTGTTATTTTGCAGAATATCATTCAGGGTGGTGCTGTAGATGTAGATAGAATGATAGAGTTGGTTGCAGAGTATGGCAGATATGATGATTTGATTTGCTTATTTGATACATCAGTGGAAGAAAATGTGCTTGCATTTATCAAGAGACAGTTGGAGGCTGATATGAAAGCGATGTTAGCAGGAGAATCGGTTTCCTTGTGTGCAAAGTGGATGCCAAGCAACAATACTTCTTCTGAGGAGTCCAGAGCGCAGGCAAAGAAGCTTCAACAATATATGGGCTTGACTGCAAAGGAATACCGCCAGATGTTAGCGGAGCTTAGAGCATATTTGAAGGTGATTGAGGTTCAGATGAGTGCAAACCAGTGGGGGGAGATTTCCTACGAGGCAGTACCTTCTAGAGCAAATCTATTATACAGAAATGCGTTTTCACAGCATGATGCAGCGAGAAGAAATGCTTTCTTGAATGCAGTGGCAAATAACGAAAAGCAGATTCATGCAGGCGTTTTAATGCCACATGATATTGTTGCGAAGTACATAGATTTTCAGGGTTGGCGTTATAAGTTTTGCGAAACGGACGCGTCCTTAGAGGCATTGTGGAATCATTTAGCGGACACAGTACAAGGTGCAGATAATGTACTTTGTGTGGTGGACGGTTCTGGTAGTATGCTTTGTCCAGTAGGTGATGGTAATATCACGGCATTGCATGTGTCCAATGCGTTGGGTATTTACTTTGCGGAGAGAATGCAGGGCGCATACCATAACAAGTATATTACATTTTCTAGTAAGCCATCCTATGTGGATATTTCGAAGTGTAAGACATTGAGAGAGAAGCTTGAATTAGCATTTTCTCACAATGATTGCTCGAATACCAATATCCAGGCGACCTTTGAGTTGATTTTGCAGACAGCATTGAAGAACTCATTACATCAGGAGGAATTACCACAAACCGTGTTAATTATCTCGGATATGGAGTTTGATTCTGCAACCTATGGCAATAATAATGTGACCTTGTTTGAGAAGATTCAAAGACGTTTTGCAGCCTATGGCTACAAGATGCCAAAGCTTGTGTTTTGGAATGTGAACAGCCGTACCAATGCAATTCCTGTCAAGGAGAACGAGTTGGGCGTCGGTTTAGTTAGTGGTTTTTCGGTAAATGTTTGTAACATGGTACTATCCAATGAGTTAGATCCATTTGTAGCATTGACGAAGACATTGAACAGTGAGCGTTATAAGAGAGTGGAGGGATGCTTGAAGGAGGCTGTATAGGTGGTTGCAGCTTTGTGATTGTTTAATAAATAAAAATTTAATATTCAAGACTTGCTTGCAAGTCTTGGTGCAGGATTCGCGTCAGATTCGTGTCAGCTATGCGCATGTACTACATTTGCGAATCTGTGCACATCATAAAACAGGCATCAGAAAACCTTTGTCTCTTTGTGGTTTGTCAAGTTTACTTGATGAATCGTCAGAAAAGAGGCGAAGGTTTTCTTTGGGTAAGGGGCTGAATTTACTTTGGCAAATTAGTGTAAATTCATATTTTTTGTCAATTATATTTATTTTTGAGTGATTTCATAAAGGCCTTCCGTATTGTATAATAAAGGCAATCTTAATTGCTTATAAAATGAAAACGCTACAATTTTATAAACTATTATTTGGAAGAGGATAGCTAATAGATGAATGACGAACAATTATTACGACTTATTCAATTGAATCCAGACAAAGGTATTCATGAAGCAATGCAATTGTATGGCAGGGCAGTGAATACCATATGTCGAAGTGTTTTGCAAGGCTATGAGGATGGCTTGGTGGATGAAGCGGTTTCCGAAACTTTTTTTAAGCTTTGGAAAAATTGCAATCAGTTTTCTTTGACAAAAGGAACTACATTAAAGAGCTGGTTGTATTCCATCGCGAGAAATACAGCCATTGATGTCCGAAGGAAGAATGGAAATCACATGGTCTCTATCAACGATGAAAATGAGCCGGAGCTAATTGCAGATTTCTCCCTTGAAAATGAAATACAAAAAAAGGAGCTTAAACAGCTCTTACATGAGGTTATAAAGCTTCTTGGGGAACCGGATAATCAGGTGTTTTTATGTAAGTACTTTATGCATATGAAGAACAAGGAGATTGCAAACCGATTGCAGATATCGGAGAAGAGGACGGAGAATATATTATATCGAGGCAAAGCAAAGCTACGGGAAATGTTGACGGAAAGGGGGATGACCTGTTATGAAGACTGATGCGTTGTTGTATGAATGCATAGATGAACTGACTAGAGAGGAAGCGCAATTGTTAGAGGATATGTTATTGGTCAAAGCGAATACAGATGAAAGACAGGATCTGAATTGTGTTCAGTCGAGAGAGGAAGAAAATGCATGGAAGCGACAAGAAAATTTAACTATGGATAAAATTAATTCGGAAATGAGAGCGTTAAAAACACAAGCCGGAGAAGAGAACGCAAAAGGTGGATTACGTGCTGATATGCAAGAAGACGTTACAAAGTCTGTATCAAAGTTTCGTTTGTTTGACAGACGCAGACTTGTTCTGCTTGCGGCAACATTTATTCTGATGTTTGGTATGGTGGGATTTGCAAAAGAGCATGACTGGGATATTCAAATGGCGGATATGCTAGGGCTTACTGAGGTGATGGAAGAGTTGGAAGGCGGTTATGTGAAGGTGGATGTCAGTGATACTTCGGATAACATTACAGTGACAGCATCTCAACTGATTGGTGATAAGAATTGTATGTGGTTGCAGTTAGATACAGATGTTCCGTGGACGGTGGAAGAGGGTGGATATTATTTTTTTGGTGATAGTAGTAGTGCAGAATGTTATCATCAGCAAGGTAAATTATTAACTGGTGGACAGACATTTCACTCCTTCAACAATGGTGGTTATATTTCGTTTATGTGGCAGTTTGAGGATTATAGCGACATCAACCGTGCGACGATTGAAATACGTGCAAATCAGCTTGTGGAATATAAGCCTTTAGAAAAGGAAGAGGATGAACAGATTACAAATGTTATCAGTGAGGGAAGTTGGGAATTGAAATGGGAAAATTGTTATGCTGCCAATACGGTAACAAAACATCCGTTTAAAAAGGTTACCTTACACGATGGGAATACAGAGGTGGATTGTGTGATTCATGAAGTGGAGGTTTCTCCAATTTCTATCCAAATTAAAGGGTGGAAAAGTCCGTTGGATGATGAGGATCACTCATATAATTTGTTAGAGGCGGTAAAGCTAAAGGACGGAACGGTTATAGAATGTAGTGGTTCTGTAGGTGGCGTAAGTAATTTTACTGTGGAGGCATTTTTATCGAAGGATTATGCACCTGAAATTGATATGACAGAAATCGAATATGTGGTGATTGGCGGAGAGGATATTAGAATTGCAAGGTCAAAGGATAGTGATGAAAAGGTCGATCACAATTTAGATTCAAAGGAGAATGAAATGATAACAACTGAGGGAGGAAAACAGACAATGGCTAATCAAAAAAAGTATATAGGTGAAACATTTACGTTCTATAAAGCAGATCCTGAAAATTTGCCATCGGGAACCCACAATATCATCAACATTTATGATATGGAGTACGATGGAAAAACTGGTGGTTTTATAGTGGAATATGATTCGAGTTATCACAGCTTATTTATTGGTCAGTTGTTAACGCTATTTGGTGAAGCGGATTATACAACTTCCAACAATGAGGATTTATTGTCCTATGTTGTGGCGGCTGAAAAGGAGGACGGAAGTGTAATATATTTGGAAGTATATTATGGACCATCAGGACCGGCGGTTGGTGGACTTGACGGAGAGGATTATGAATTGGCAGCAAGAGAACTAGAGCAACTAATTATGTCTGCAAAGGCCTCTGATTTTGAAATAGAGAGTGTGTATGAGGACTATGGTATAACATTAAAAATGGGCGTAAAAGACGGAAAAGGATATTATGAAAATGTTCTGTCAGAAGATATAGAATACTAGATGCAGAATATATAACGGTTTCGGGTGTGGCGAGGATATTCATGTAAAAAGAAAAAACTACTGTCATTGTGTTA
>CAYTOQ010000040.1:0-20799 GCA_964439445.1 uncultured Clostridium sp.
AAAGAAGCAGATAGTAAACTACCCACTTCTATTAGAAAACACACTAAAAATAATCTAATATTCAACCCGAGTCGCCTCTTGCGCTAAGGTGAGAGTGGATACTCTACTTTGTTGTTATTGTCACACGACTTGAATAGATTACCATATGTCATCTTCAAAGTCAAGCACTTTCTTAACAAAAACTTGTATTCTTTGAAAATCCATATACATCAAAAAAATTCTGAATTGGTTCACTCCTTATGATTACTCCGGTTTACGAAGCGCAGGCTCAAATACCGTCTTAATTCCACCTTCGTTTAATTTCGATTTCTTTCTCATTGCTTGTTTACAAAATTCATCCTGTGCACCAATCTTCTCCAAACCGCGCAAATCCTGTTTTGCGTATTCCCTTCCATTTGGCTGTAAAATATGAGCCTTTAACGTATCATTTAACTGAAGCTGTAAAATATCAATTACTTCCTGCTTCAAATTCTTATCCTCAACAGGGAAGGTAATCTCCACACGTTTATCCAGATTACGTGGCATCCAATCCGCACTACCCATATACACATCTTCAAATCCATCATTGTAAAAATAAAAGATTCTAGAATGCTCCAAGAAATTTCCTACAATTGAACGAACACGAATATTCTCCGATATTCCCGGAATACCAACCTTCAGACAACAGATTCCTCGAACAATCAAATCAATCTGCACTCCCGCTGCACTTGCCTTGTATAACGCTTCAATAATCATCGGGTCACAAAGAGAATTCATCTTTGCTATAATCTTAGCCTGCTTACCTTTTTTCGCATTATCGGCTTCGCGCTCAATCAGTTTAAGAAAACGATCCTTTAACCAAATCGGTGCAACCATCAACTTGTTCCAAGCTGGTGGCTCTGAATATCCGGAAAGCATATTGAATACTGCTGTCGCATCCTCACCGATTGCATCGTTACATGTTAGCAATCCCATATCAGTATACAGCTTTGCTGTTACATCATTATAGTTTCCGGTTCCTAAATGTACATATCTACGAATCCCCTCTTCCTCGCGACGCACCACTAGTGCAATCTTAGAATGAGTCTTCAAGCCTACCAAACCATAGATTACGTGGCAACCAGCTTTCTCAAGCTTACGAGCCCACACAATGTTGTTCTCCTCATCAAATCGAGCCTTTAACTCTACAAGTACCGTAACCTGCTTTCCATTTTCAGCAGCTCTTGCAAGGGATGCAACAATCGGCGAGTTACCACTGACACGGTAAAGAGTCTGTTTAATTGCCAATACATTGGGATCATTTGCCGCCTGAGAGATGAAGTCAATAACCGGTGTAAATTCATAATATGGATGATGTAACAAGATGTCTCTTTCCTGTATTTGCTCAAAAATACCTCGCTCTCTCTCTATACCAGGAACCGGCTGAGGCTTAAAGGATGGTAGTTTATATTCATCAAAGCCCTCCAAACCATATGCTTTCATCAAGAAGGTTAAATCCAAAGGTCCTTTTATCTTATAAAGGTGATTATCCTCTACATTTAACTGCTCCATCAATTTCTTAAGCAAACGCTTATCCATTGTATCTGCAACCTCAAGACGGATTACCTCACCCCATTGACGCTTCTTAATCTGTTTCTCAATTTCCTTTAGCAAATCTGCCGCGTCATCCTCATCTATGGTCAAATCCGCATTTCTCATAATTCGATATGGATGCGCACTCAAAATCGTATAGTTAAGGAATAGCTTATCCAAATTTCTCTCTATCACTTCTTCTAGTAAAATGATAGTCTTTTCATTCTCATGTTCTGAAGGAATTTCAACAATACGGGAAAGTACGTTAGGGACCTGTACCGTTGCAATATCCACAACATCCTTTTTCTTCTTATCCTTAATCAATGCTCCAATATTCAAGGTCTTATTTTGAATAAGTGGAAATGGTCTAGACTGATCCACCGCCATCGGTGTCAAAACAGGATACACATTTCGCTTAAAATATTCATCAACATACTTCGCCTGCTTCTCTGTTAAATCCTCGTGATGACGAACAATCCGGAGTCCACATTTCTCCAATTGAGGTAATATGGAACGATTAAATGTTGCATACTGCTCTGCCATAAATTCCTTTGTCTCTGGCATAATCTCATCTAATTGCTGCTGTGCAGTCATACCTGCAATATCCTTTTTCGTATAGCCTGCATGCACCATATCCATCAAAGAAGCAATACGAATCATAAAAAATTCATCAAGATTGGATGCACTGATACTTAAAAACTTCATACGTTCAAATAAGAGGATATTCTTATCCTTTGCTTCCGCCAAAATACGTTTATTAAATTGCAACCAGGAAAGTTCTCGGTTCTCAAGATATTCTGGTTTTAAAAACTTACTCTTTTCTTTCATACGCTACATGCTCCTTTTCTGCTTTAACACTGGCACAATACCATATACACGTTGGAAAAACTTCGCTTTGTCATCAAACAAGCCACGCTCTAACGCCAAATCATCTAACGTATCAATGGTAATTACTAACTGCTTATCTTTGACAACCATGCTATACTCACTTGCTTTTTGTTTGTGGGAGCGATCCATCGCATTGGCAACCTTTAAAATTGCTGCAAGCTTCGCAATAATCATATAATCGCAATCTCCAATGGAACCAAATAACTCCTTATAGTCCGGCAACGGCTGCGAATTGTATCGCACAATGTTAGCAATCTCTTCTCGCTCCTTATGAGAAATTCCCATCATTTCAGTTGACATAATAATGGAATAGGAATTAAATGCCGCGTCGTTCATATTGATAAATTTTCCACAATCGTGAAGCGTAGCTGCTATCTCAAGTTGTAATTTGTGTTTGCTATTCAATCCATGAATCTTTTTGGTTTTATCAAATATCTGACACGCAATCTTCGTTACATTATGATTATGAAGATTGTTACAGCGATAACGCTTTGCTATCTGTATTACAGAAGATCGAATGTCATCATCAAAATTACGCTCAAAGAACAATTTTTTAGAATGTTCTAATTCATCTACAATAATTCCATCGCACAAATCAATACTCGGCGTCCATATCAAGTCCGCCTTTGCTTGTTTCAAAAAAATACCATAAATGATAGCCGCTGGTAATAATAACGTAGCACGTTCATAAGGAATCTTATACTCTATCGCAATATCCATGGCACTCTTATTTAACAACTTTCCAAAGATTACATTCAACTGCTCTTCATTTAAGTTCTCTTTGATATTTAATTCAGGCACAATGCGAATCAAATTCTCAATCTCATCACCGATTGCAATAATATTCTTAATTTCTTTATCTCCAAGATAATAATGACGGAAGGTATTAATTTCATTCGCAATCAATTCTTCCATTACGTGTTCAAGCTGTGTATTACCAAACCGTAGTTTTTTCAAACGCTCTCTCACACGAAGGGCACCAATCGGAATATTCTGTGTAGCCGTCAGCTTACCATTGTTCATAAGAGAAATCTGGATACTACCTGCACCGATATCCACAATCGCTGTATTCTTCTCCACAATCTTATCAAAATAGTCTGCATTTATTGCAAGTCCCTTGTACATTAAAAAACGATGCTCCGAATTGCTCAAAATTTCTACTGTAATTCCAGTACGAAGCTTTACCAAATCTAACACCATCATATTGTTTTTTGCTTCACGAATCGCACTCGTTGCGTAAGCACGGTAATCCACCGTACCATACTCTCTCATTTTTTTCATAAATCCGTTCAACGTACCACATAGCTGCTCCACCGATTCTTGCGAAATATACCCACTTGCATAGGTATCCGACCCCAATTCAATAATATTGGATACATAATCAACCTGACGATACCCCTTACGAGTTGTAACCTCAAAAATCTTCATGGATACGTCAGTTGAGCCTACATCAATTGCCGCAAATGTCTTATATGCCATTGTGCATCCCCTCCGTTTCATCTAGTTTGCATAATCCAGTCCATCCATACCTTCTATTTTATGGAACATTACTGTTTCAAATTGTTTTCACAAGCCAATAGCAACCTAAACTATTCATCATCAACCTATGCGCTTATTTCTCCGAAACAAAACATCCCAAAATTCGGAAATCATCCGTCTCAGCCATAATTCCCTTCAAAGCATTCTTTACTTCATTGTCACTTAAGCTTCCCTCAAAATCCACAAAGAAACAATACTCCCATTGCTTGCCTGTAAGCGGAATCGACTCAATACTAGTCATATTCACATTATTAAATATAAAATGTGCCAATATGTTATAAAGACTACCACACTGGTGAGAAAGTGCAAATGAGATACTTACCTTGTTTGCCTTTTTCACATATTCCTTTTTGTTTGAAACAATTACAAACCGGGTCGTGTTGTTATCCGAAACATTGAGCTGCGGATTAAGCACCGCAAGACCATACAGCTTAGCCGCACGTTCACTCGCAATGGCAACCTGTGTCATATCACCATCAGCATGCACCTTCTTTGCACTTAACGCTGTATTATTCATGCTCACCTGCTTCCAGTCCTTATCCTCTAGGTATTCCTTTGCTTGCATCAGCCCCTGTGGATGAGAGAACACTGTCTTAACCGCAGTTAAATCCGTTCCCGGAATACCTAACAAACACTGGTTTACCCGCACCATCTGTTCACCCACAATCGATAACTGATAACGCTCTAACAAATCATAAATGCCACTGACAAAGCCAGCGGAGGAATTTTCAATCGGAAGTACACCATAATCAGCATTTCCTTCGGAAACCAGCTTTGCCACTTCATAAAATTCCTTTACATTCTGTGCCTTGATATCCTCGCCAAAATATTCTACCATAGCCGCTTCCGCAAATGCCCCTGGCACCCCAGCATACACTACCTTGGTATTGGAATGAATATCTAATTTATCAATAACCGAAAACATATCATCAATTACATGATCCTGATCTCCAATCACACTGTACTGGTAACGTCTTGAACCGGACATAATCTGTAGAAACAGCTCCTGAATAATCTTAGAATTAAACTCCGTACTTGCCATATTACCAAGCTTCTCTAGCTTCTGTAATTCTCTTTCTCTGTCATAGATTGGCTTACCGGTAGATTGCTTGAACTTTGCCACCTCTAATGCCAAATCCATTCTCTTTTCTATCAATTCTACAATCTGCTTATCAACTACATCAATTTCTTCTCTTGTTATACTTAAGTCCTGTATCATGTTATTCTCCAATCCTTTTTTCAACACTGTATTTCACACTACTACACAACAATCCTTTTCATTGCGTACTATTTTTCATCCCAATAAGACCATTCCAGCTTACTCCTCTTGCAACGCTTCTAACATCTCCAGCACTGATTTATGATATACCGGATGCATGTGATAAGGTGCAATGCTAGAAAGTGGCTCCAACACAAACGTACGCTTAGGAATTTCTACGTGTGGAACCTTCAGATTATCCGTCATAATAATCGCATCATCATAGAATAAAATATCAATATCCAAGGTTCTTGGTCCCCAATGTATCAGCCTTTCTCTTCCCGTTTGCTTTTCTATGCCCAATACCGTTTCCAACAGCTCGTCAGGTGTTTTTAACGTCTCAATCTCCAATGCTCCATTTAAAAAATCATCCTGTTCCACTCCACCGTAAGGCTCGGTCACAATGAAATCCGACACAGCAGTTACCTTGGTATCCGGCAAGGCATTTAACTGGTCAATAGCAAAATCCAGATGTCCCTCTTTATCCCCTATATTCGAACCAATGGAAAGATAGGCTTTGTGCCAGCCGCGCTTGATATGAACTGCCACTGTATCCATGGACATAAGCACCGGCGCCCACGGTTTCTTTACTTTAATCTCCACACTGCGTAACAGCGTAAATGATAGCAAAAGCTGCTCCGCAATCTCCTCTGCCAAACGCTCAATCAACTGATAACGCTCGGTCTTTACAATTTTCTTAATCAGTTGACAGGCAACCCCATAATCCAATGATTCCTGTAGGTCATCTGTTTTTCCCGCTTTTCTTGTGTCTAGGTAAAGTACTGCTGTGACAATGAATTTCTGTCCCAAAAAAGCTTCCTCTTCAAACACACCATGATATCCGAAGGTCTCTAAATCCTTAATAATAATACTATCCATATACACTCCTATCCTAACACATTTTCTATGCTTCTTGTGTTAAATGTATGTTGTATTTTTGCTATCATTCTATCCACATCCACGCATCTGGATTTTTCGCCTTTTCCACCTGGTTTGGCAATTCTACTACAAATCGTTCATTTTCCCATTTGACATAGACAATTGCCTCACCCTCTACCGTATGGAAATCGTCCTTCAATTGTGAAAAATCCGATACACCAAGCATACTTGCCACTTCTGATTGGAAGTCATTGCTCGGTACACTCCAAGTAGTAATATCTACTCCGTCTGTAAGACCATTCGCTGATAGAATCTCCGTCACATCACCGTCCACCTCTTCTAGACTTTCATACGCTGTATCAAATGCTTGTTCTATGCTTTGCACCCATGCCATATCTGTAGAGACAAGGGATTTAAAAATATAATCTGCCAGAGTATGTGCTTCATATTTCACAAAAACAGAAAGACTAAGCAAAATAAAAATTGTTAAAACACCCTCGATAAGAGGCATTCTGTTTTTCCTACTGTTATCTATCTCCACATCATCCTTATACCGAGCTTCATTTGCCTGCCGGAAAAACACCACACAATATACTATCAATGCAATATCTATCACAGACATAAGCCCAATCATAAATCCAATTTCGAGAAAGTACCACTCAACTACATATAAAATATTACATATCCACAGCACGACCACGGCAACAAGAGCAACAATTCCCAACGAAAAACTAGACTTGTTACGTCTGTTCCCTTTGGTTACAGCATCTGCTTTTATCTGTTGACGTGGGAGTTTTTCCAACATAGAATCATATTTCCGCTTGTCCTCCGGCACCTCATATCCATGCTTTTTCAAACGCTTCATGTAACCCATACCGGATAGCAACTGATATATAGCATAAATGAAGACCGGTCCGCTACACACATAGAAAAAAAAGAAACACTACAAGCATCACATCGGAAGCTTGATCCAAAACATCTAAGTCTGAACAAACAAGTAACCAGAAAACCGCTGTCAATATTGCAGACACAGCCATCAAAGCAAGATTCCATTTCATCTGACGCTTGTCATACTTTATCAAAGCTTCTTTCGGTAACGAATTCTTTTCACAACCTTTTGCCATTGGTTCTTCTCTCTTTCTTCTTTTGTACCCCTAAAAAATCAACCGTATAGCAACACCTGAAACAATGAATACCATACATTCTCTCATCGCGCAGTAAAACTATATTTTCAATATTGCCTCCGTCATCTGCAATGCGCGCAAATTCTTCTGCACATCATGCACTCGGAAAATCGAACAGCCCGCCATTAATCCCATAACTGAAGTTGCAATCGTTCCTTCTTCCCGTTCATCCACTGGCAAATCTAGGGTTAAGCCAATCATAGACTTTCTAGATGTGCCAAGTAAAACCGGAAAACCAAGCTCGCGTAACTGTTCTAAATGCTTCATTACCATAAGATTTTGTTCCAAGTCCTTTGCAAATCCAATTCCCGGGTCAATTATAATCTTATTCTCATCTATTCCTGCTGCCCTTGCAAGCTCTATACTTTCCTGCAAGTCTTGTTTCACATCTTTCATCAGGTCACGATATTGATTATCCTTACGATTATGCATAAGGCAACAAACAACTCCAGAACCTGCTATTACCTCTGCCATATGCGCATCCCATTTAAGACCCCATATATCATTAATCATATCCGCTCCGACCTGAATTCCAACCTTGGCAACGCCAGCCTTATAAGTATCCAATGAAATTGGTATATCAAACTGCATCTTCAACTGGTCAATCACTTGACAAACCCGTTCAATCTCTTCTTCCTCCGATACCTTTTCATGTCCGGGTCTTGTGGACTCACCACCCACATCTATTATATCTGCACCATCATTAATTAGCTTTTCTGCCTGATACATAGCCATATCTAAGCTGTTAAACTTTCCACCATCTGAAAAGGAGTCTGGTGTCACATTTAAGATTCCCATCATGTAAAAATGATGTTCTAAGTCAAATTCTCTATTTCCGATTATCATGTTGAATTCCTTTCGTATGCTGATACTCTCTCTTTATAACCAATCCTTCTTATACAACATTACTGATTCGTTCTGCATGTATTGCATCCAGCAATATCATATACTAGTATCGAATCTGCAAATTTCTCTTCTCCTGCGTCCAATAACATTCCTCACTTGCCTTGCAATCAAAGCAGTTTCTACTAAGCTTATCTGCCTTATAAAACAAATCGGTAAAAGAACTCTCCGAATGCTCTGCTGTACTTTCCGAATGAGACTTACCCGTGTGATGCCCTGCAATTGCCTCGGTAATCATAGCAACCTCATCTGGGCTAAAATCACAGTCCCTCAAAATATCCCCAGCTAACCTTGCCCCTGCTTCATGATGCGACACCTTCTCCTCATACTGCAATCCTCTTCCAATATCATGAAGAAGTGCTGCGGCATAAATGATATCCTTTTCATAAGACAGTCCCTGTTCCAACACCAGGATATATAAGATACGCGCCACATCCAAGGAATGATTTACCCCGTGGCAACAAAATATTCTATTCACTTCCATATCATCAATCCGCTGCTGATTGCTCACATACAACGGATGCTTTCGAATACGTTCTATACGTTCCATAGTTAACCTACAATTTTCTATCATTATTTTAGCAATTCCATGCTGCATTGAAGCAGTGTTCATCCGTGGTTCCACTCACCATTTCAAGAAATCACTTCACATCGTCAATCTGCCCGATATAGGACAAGGAACCCCAAGCCACAATCACTGCCTTCTCACCCTTATCCGTATAAGCTGCATAAGATTGTTTGGCTTTCTCTATTGCTTGCCCGACATCTGCACAAGCTTCTACCTTTGCGCAATACTTTCCGACACACTCACATAAAATGTCACCAGAAAGTCCACGCTCCACCGGTGGTGTAATCGTAAATACCTGCTTCGCCATCGGACAAAGAAGCTGCATCATGCTCTCATACTCTTTATCCCCTAACACTCCTATTATAAAGATAATGTTATGGTTTGTAAAATGCTTTTGCAAGCTCTCCTTCAACGCCATGACGCCATCCACATTATGAGCTCCATCCCGGATAAATAATGGCTCATCCGATATTTTCTCAAAACGGCCTTCCCAAATAGCCTTCTTAAGGCCGGATTTTACCAAACTACCATCTAGCAAAAGTTTGGTTTCAATCGCTGTAACTGCATTGTATATCTGATAGCCTCCGGACATTCCAATCTCATATTCTTCACCTTTGTAAAGGAAACGGCTACCGTCTAGGGTTTCGGATAAGATGGAAATGTCGTTCTTAGAAATTTCAGTAAATTGTATGCCAGGTTGCTTCTCTTTCCGTCCATGTTTTGTGTTATGTAAACCTTCATCTTCTTGATTCTCTGCACCAACTCCGGCATTATGCAAATCCTCTTCTTTCCGGTAACCATTGCTATCTATATTATGTAAACCCGAGTCATTCTTGCTACACTTATGAACGGTCTCAAAATTCTCCCTTAATACGCCCATCACTTCTGGTGAGTTCGGATAACTCACCACCGGAGAACCTTCCTTCATAATTCCCGCTTTCTCATAAGCAATCTTTTCGATTGTGTCACCGAGAAACTGCATATGATCCATGCCAACGGAAGCAAATACGGTACATAACGGTTGCTTTACCACATTGGTTGCATCTAATCTGCCACCCATTCCCGTTTCCAAAATCACAATGTCCACATTTTCCTGCACAAAATACAAAAACGCAATTGCCGTCTCTATCTCAAATGCGGTGGGAAGTGATTGTCCTTCTTCTTCCATTTTATCTAATGCTTTGATAACCTCTTCTAACAGCTTGGCAAACGTAGCTTCTTCCATATTGGTTCCATCAATCTGAAAACGCTCCAAATAACAGTGAATGGTCGGTGAAATATATCTCCCCACACGTTTTCCTTCTGCTACATACAGACTTTCCAAAAAGGTACAAATGCTTCCCTTCCCATTGGTTCCTGCCACATGGATAACCGCAATCTTATCCTGTGGATTTCCCAATCGCTCTAGTAGCAGCTTCACCGGACCTAGACCTAAAATGCTACCCTTCTTCTGCACTTGTTCCATATATTGCATTGCTTCATTATATGTCATATTTTCTACCTGATTCCTATTGTAATTGTTATAACGCTTCAAAACTGTTTGAGAATCCTTCGCATTTACCTTTGCATATTGTAGCATATTTGTAAGCATTTTTCTATAAATATAACCATTTCATCTTCGCCTTGTATAAACAAAAAAAGCATTGGTAAACAAACACTTCACACGCTTTTACAATAACAAAGGCCGCTTGTAAAACAAGCGACCCTTATATACTTACCGTATCTCTACAACCTCGTATCCAACACCTTCAATGGCAGCCTTTAGTTCTTCATCACTAATTTCTTTTGCCAATGAAATCACAGCTTCCTTCTTTCCAAGATTCACTCTTGCTGCAGCACCATCTATATCGTTAATACAGCGTACCACACGATTTTTGCAGCTATCACACATCATACCTTCTACAATAACGGTTTTTGTTGCAATCACATTTTTTAATTTCTTGCGCTTCACCTTTTCAGAAGAACCACCACAGCAGCTTGTTTCCCCCTTCAGGCGCTTCACACAGGAACGACCTGCAAAAAACAAGATTACTACGAGTATTCCAATAATAATTATATTATCTGACATTTTCATAATCTCCTTACAAATCAAATTTTATCACACATTCATATACACGCAACGTAACCTTTTTTAGTAAGTCACATCACGATTCAAGGTTAGTTTTCACTAACCCATAGAATACTATTATTTTATCCGTTTGTAAAGAAATGTTTTCATTGTCACAACTAATTTTTGTAACATATTATCTAATACTCTTACATCCCATTACTGCTTTCAAATCATTTTCAAATCTACACGATTATTATTATAATATAATCTCACAATCACCACAACAAAAATCACGCAAAGCACCAGGCACACAATATTCGTATACTTCTCTGGCAATAAAAGCACTGGTAAAGCACCTGCCATCGCAACAAAAAAGCTTCCCATTCCACCAAGCACGGACGCAGCACTCTGCTTTACAACGGAAACTTCCGTTTCCCATGTAAGCTTTGGTAATTTCAAATTCACGGTAATACCAAACACACAAGAAAATACAATCGCAATTGCAGGCACCGCAATTAACCATAATAGCTCCATAACCGATGGTCTTAGCGCAAACAGAACAATAATCTCTGACACAAACCAAAAAGGAGCAATTAGACATAAGCCAAATACAAGCTTGCTATCTAGTATGTCCTTCACTGACAACGGCAGACTTTTGGCAATCCACCACTCCTTTCCCTCCATGGATATGGATACACAGACCGGATTCATCAAAGAAAAGATACCTGCCATAATAAATGGAATCGCAGCATTTATATTCATATCCACCGGAAACCCTACCATTGTAGCTTCCAAATCCACAAAGAAAAGCGCAACACAAAATGCTGTTCCCATAATCGGCCCAATAATCGTATTCGTCACATATACACTGGATGAAAAATACCGCTTTGCCTCTCGCTTTACTAATGCCTGCATCACGGAGTTCCTTTGCAAGGCTTCCATTTTGTAATCATGAGTTGCTGTAGTTCCATATAAGCTACGACAAATGCCGTGGAAATTAGCAGCAACCATCGTTACCACCAAAACAAACGTTACAATAGATAATAGGAAAAACCACAAAAGATTTATCACATCTCCTTGCACCACTGCATCTCCTAGCAACTTCGCTGGTGGATAAATCTTTTCCAACATATAAGAAGTCTGACCTAACAGTTCTTTTATCATCTCTTTCGACATTTCTTCCATAGACATGGATAGGCTTGGTGCACCGAATATCACCACCAATACAAACACAACCATAAATGCAGTCTCTGCCAAAGCTTTGTACTTCATACGTGAAGCTATCCCTGTAACTAACGCGCCAATTCCAGATGCAACCGCAACCGGCAATAAAGGTACCAGGAAAGAGCCAAGTAGTCCTACGAGAATTGACAGCGCTCCAGGTTTTCCTAAAATCCCGTACACACTAAGACCCGGCACCATAATAAGCAGTGTAAATGCAAGACTTTCCACATACAATCGGGAAAACCGACTTACCACCACTGCCCAATCAGACACTGGCAACGCAGAGAGTATATCATAACCATTTCTTCGAAAAAGAAGTCCACCAGCCTTGAACACTACCATTGCAAGCGTTAAAATACTGGCAATGACAGTAAGATAAGCCGGAATCATATTCACAAAACCAAGAGTGACTAATCCATAGCTTAAACCACCTATATAAGACATTAATATCAGCACAAGCACCCCAACAGTTATTCCAAGGAGAATGCTTTTCTTTCTCTCTCCACTATCCTTTGTATGACGAAATACATTCCAGCCGCACAAGTTGCAAAGCTCCATTTTTACTAATATGCTAATTTGTCTCATCACCAAGCACCTCCAAAAAGATGTCCTCTAATGAGTCACCATTCTTCACCACATCACTCATATTACCACTGGCAAGCACCTTACCATCCTTGATAATCGCTACCTTATTGCATAGTTTTTCTGCCACATCCAACACATGAGTGGAAAAGAAAATCGCTCCACCCTGATTACAGATTTCCCGCATAATTCCCTTCAAAACTACAGCAGCCTTTGGATCCAAACCTACAAATGGCTCATCCAAAATCCAAAGTTTTGGCTCATGAATAACGGCTGATATAATTGCAAGCTTTTGCTTCATACCATGCGAATAACTAGAAATCAAGTCTCCCAAGGATTCAGTAATCTCGAATTCACCTGCATACCGCGCAATACATTCCTCTCGTTTGGCAACTGGCACCTCAAAGACATCTGCAATAAAATTCAAATACTGAATACCAGTCAGATACTCATACAAATCCGGATTGTCCGGAATATAAGCAAACTGCTTCTTACAAGCAAGCTCATTTTCTTTGATATTCATACCATTCATTCGTATTTCCCCCTCATCGAAGCCATGAATCCCCGTAATACACTTCAACGTGGTTGTCTTACCCGCACCATTATGTCCAATGAATGCATAAATGTCGCCCTTCTCCACATGGATATTGACATCCTGCACACCTTTGTTGCTTCCTTTGTAGTGTTTGGTCAAATGGTCAATTACTAACATTTTCTAATCCTCCTTGCAAGTCACATTATTCAAACCTAATACACAAATCCAATATTATGATATCTTCCAATCTTGAATTCATTTCTTAGGACTTTCCCTTAAAATACAATATAACGCAGCGTCACAAGCAATACCTGACGCTGCGTTATATTATGATTTTTCATATTTTTATGTAATACCTATATTTTTAATACTCTCATCCTTGTATTGTGTTATAAGCTTTTTTCATTTTCTAAAATAAAGCATACTTCTCAATTTCTTCTGCCATTCTCTTAAGCATAACCTGAAGGAGTCTGGCATCCTCGTCGGTACATTCCCCTACAACACAAAGGGTGCAATTGCCACCAACGCTGACTACTGATATTTGCATGCCTGGTTTCTTTTTCATTGGACCACCAAATAATCCGAAATCAGGCTCCATGCCACCTAGAGATAAAAAAGCATTGTCTATATTTCCCAGATTAGTCAGACCAATAGAAAAACTTCCATAGAGCTTGCTTGCTATCGGCAATAGCATTTTCATCGGCAAATTCTTCGTTGCACCGTGTAAAAGTGGCATTCCCTCCATACCGGCAAGGGGGTTCTCTTTAATGGCTTGAGTCTGTGTCGCAATTTTCTCTAACGTAACCGAAAAGTTCTCTCTCAATCCAATTGGCAAGGTGGTTGGCAGGGCTCCTGTCATATTCGAAAGACCCTCCGAATCTCCACCACTACAATGTCGTCTCAAATCTATCATAGAAAGAACACTCATCGGTTCTCCCGGTTTCTTATCTGGCATAGACGCATACGCATAATAACAAGATGTAATTAACAAATCATTCAATGTTACTTCTTTCAGCTCTAAACGCCCAATTACTTTCTTCATTGTTTCTTGTGGAATACTGACTTTCACAAGATGTGGCCTACCTGCTTCTTTTGTAGGATAGGGAAACTCTGACTTTATCTTAGAAATCGGATTTTTCATCAGAGAACGATAATCCTTTTTGCTCATATTATCATAAATCTGTGCCGCATGACGTCTGCCATTTTTTACTGTAATATTCTGTGCAGTTCCTTTTTCCAATATCGCATTATATGCTTCCACTACTTTCCCAAGCAAATACTTTCCATCCATGCCATCTACACACAGATGACTGATAAGCAGTACAATGACATTCTCTTTGCTCCCGCGAACCAGATAACAGCGAAGCTGTGTCTTGTCCCTCGGTTGCATGGAGGTAAGGGCAAGCGTACTCGCAACTTCAGTTGGATTATCCTCCGTATCTACAATCTGAAAATAATCTTTCTCCTCATAATCATCGTGAATCATCCAATAGGCGTCAGAATCACCCACCATGAAAGAAGCATGCAAAATATCCACACTTTCAACCACTGTTTTCGTAGCATCACGCAAAACATCCGACGCAATTCGCCCCGGATAACGCACCACAAAACGAATGGTATTGTCATTGAAATCTCGCACAAGGTATTGAACTTTGTCACCGATATCTGCCTTTTGTGTTCTTGAAGTACCCATTACTAACAACCTCTTCTTTCATAACTATGTACCATTATATACATTGAATGAAAAAATGGCAATTATTATAAATAACGAAAATCAGGATAACATAGCATACATGCAACGATGCGTGGCATCTAGTAATACCACAAACTATCTACCCATATCGTTGCTGTGGCAGAATCCCCATTTTCAGATTCTCTTTTGATTTGCAAGCTCTCTCCCCGTTTTATAACAACTGTATTGATTATCTTGCCATTGTTACAATCTATAACCGCTGGCGAAAATGAGAGAGTCACATTTCCTTCACGTGCAATATCTTCAATCATGATGCGAGTTGTAGACAAATAAATCGTTTCACCTTTTATCACTTCCACTTCATGTGTGAACACTTCACATATATCTGCACTCACCTCTTCCACACTACCTATCCTTGCCCAAGTATGGGTATCAATGTAATGTGTTATTATCATATATATAACAAACATAGTAATCACACTCAACACAGCCACTAATATTTTCTTGACTCTTCCATTTTTCAATACTTGCTCTTCCATCATTTGTACCTCTCTAATTGTCTACTTCGCCAAGATAGAGGTAATAAAAAAGTAAGTAACTTCATCTGAAGCTACTTGCTTTTTTTTAGATTTCATTCTATTTACATCATTCCTCTATCAAAATCTGATTCTTTCCACGATGCTTTGCCTGATACAGCGCCTCATCCGCCTTAGCATATAACTCATCCACCGTCATACCATGCTTCGGATACATACTGATACCAATACTTGCAGACAAATCAACTACCGGATACTTCGCGCAAACCTTACGCACATTACATATCATCTCTTCTGCTTTTCGCTCTACAATATCTTTATCATGAATACTGTCCATAAATGCGAAAAACTCATCTCCACCAATTCTTCCTACTACATCACTTTTGCGAAAAGTAGTTTTTAACTCTTGTGCTAATTCAGTCAAAAATTCATCACCGGTTTGATGACCCAACGTATCATTTAAACTCTTAAAATTATCTACATCAAGCATAAATAATGCGTGCATATGCTCTGGACACTTTGTTAAAGTCTGCTGAATGTAGCGCATAGTAGTTTCTCGGTTATATAATTGAGTCATTTGATCATGTTGTGCTGCGTCAATCAATTTCTGTTCTGCTTTTTTCTCTTCATCAATATCCTTAGCCGATAGCATCACGCAAAGATGACCTGTATCCACATCCGTCAAAAATTTCAACTCGTTATACACCCAATGCACAGACCAATCGGACAAGCGTCTTTGATATATAAAAGATAAACTTGTCTGACCGCTCCCATAGATTTCCTGCAATCTTTTCGGCTGAAACTCTTTATAAAATTGAGCTGCCTTACACTCCTTATCCACAATAGATTCCACCGCTGCTCCAGATAGCTCTTCCACTGAAAGACATGCTTGCATGCAAACACTATTTATCTTCTGTCGCCGTTGCGTAATAATTCTCCAGTCATCCACATCAATATACGAAACTGCATAGGTACCTTGCGGTAATTCAAATAGATATTTCAATTCTGTCTGATATCGCTGACGAGCCATATAATCGCGTGTGATATCACGTGTGATACCTAACACACCGATATTATTTCCATCCACATCTTTCAATATATATTTGGAAGTTAAACCATACTTAGCCTGCCCTTCCTCATCCGCAAGCGGTTCAATATAATCAATCAAGTTCTTTCCACCAGTAAAAAGTTTGTAATCATCCGATACATATTTCTTCGCTAAAATCGGACTATCAAATATATCAGCATCTTTCTTACCAAGCACCTCATCCAAGCTATTCTTCCCCGTCATCTTCACAAATGACATAGATGCTGCAACATAAACCAGATTCATATCCTTAACAAAAACCAGATCTTTTGTTGTATTCAAGATGGCCTGAAATGCTGCCGATGTAAGTATGCTATTATCAATCTTGTAATCAATATTCTTCATGTAACCATCCCCTTATTTTCTCATTGATATGAGTTTATTTTAACATTTTGAGGTGTTTTTGACAATAAACGAACAAGCCAAAAGGCGCCAAACCGACGCCTTTCCATTAAAATTAATAAATTTTTAAGATTTGTATATACGCTTAACTTTTACCCATTTCAACATCTTCGGTAGAGAATCACCAATCTTTATCGTTTCCCGTTTCAACATCTTTGGTAGAGAATCATCAATTTCTATTATCATACTCTCTTATTTAAGTATATGCCAGCTCTGTTGGAAGATCATCAAAAAGCTCCGTCCGTGTTTTATTATTCGTCAGTTTTTCCAATACATTTACATCTGGTTCCGGATACACCACTAATATATCTTTCTCACCTAGTTCAGGACGAATCGGAAATGCCAATTGTTCTTCTTCAATAGAAAACTGTGCATTTACGCCCTCTTTGTTACCTCTTGCATCCAACCGAATCCACTTACTGTATTCCGAAAGATATACACCATTCAGACCATGATAGACAAGAACCGGTGCAGTCTCATCATCCAAAATCAGCTTCTGATAGCAAAATCCTGTTGGTATGGATTTGTAACGTAGTAATGCTGCCAATAAATGTGATTTTGCAAAGCATATACCATGTCCCGCTGCCAACACCTCAGATGCACTACAAGTAATCGTGTCATGATTGATATCAGCGGAATGGGAAACCTGGTCACGGACATATTCATACGCATTCTTGATATAATCCATTGTATCCTTTGACTGAGCATAGAGCCTTTCTGCCAAATCCACAATGTTCTTGTCTGTAAAGTTAATCACATCGCTTGATGTTAAATATTGGTGTAAATCTTCTGTATGTGCTGTTATCATTTTTTCCATTGTTACACTTCCTTCCTAACCACTGTGTTCTTTACTCGCATGAATTCAAGAAAAAAACTTAATACATGTCATCCAATGTATATAATTTCACTATTTTTTTATCCACATTTTCTTCAAACCATTCTGTAAAACCGCCTAACGAGAATAACAAATACTGCACTACTGGATATTTGGTAGAGACACATTTGCCACGTCTAATCAATGTTTCATATACTGATTTGTCCATTCTTTCGTTTCTGAATTTACACTCTCCAACTATCATTTCTTTCTCCGCTGGTGACAAGCCAACCACATCCACATCTGTAGACTGGATGCGACGGTTTCCACTCTCATCAACAATTATTTCTGTTCCCCACCATGTGCCAGCTTCTGTCACAAAACAATTCAAACGACCTTCTAGTCCCTCACTCAAAGTAAAATATTTGCACATCTCTTCAAACACTTTACCCATAAATGTGTGTACGTGCGGTTTCACCAACTTATCATAATATAGCTTTCCTTTTCCCATCTCTATAGAACTTGAGGCGGCTGGGACATAGGAATACCAAAACCTAAACATCTGATCTTTTAAGATATACTGCGTCTTCTTTTTATTTTTTTCCTCAGTAATACAGACTCTTTTCTCTACCAACCCCACGGATATTAATTTGTTCAATGAATACAATACCGTTGTTTCTTTCTCATGTACTTTATCCGCAATCACATTAAGGGTATTCTCATCGGCTGCCACCTGTTCAATAATATTATTCACAAGCGAAATATCATTAAACTCTTGAATTAACAAATTTCTTGTTTCGTCATATAGATAACCTGCTTTTTCAAAGAACTGTTCCACAATATTTTCATCCAGACTTTTGGAATTATCAATTAATGACAAATATTTTGCCACTCCACCTGTTATTCCATAACAGATTGCCTTTTCTTCATTTGAATAGTTGGGCACAAATTCCGCTGACTCCAAATAACTAAAGGCTTCTACCTTTATTTGAGTGGTTCTTCTTCCGAACAACGGACTTTTTTCACTTAATACTTTATCCTCCATAAAACTCAAAGCAGAACCACATAGAATAAACAAAATGTTTTTTTCTGCCCATTCATTGTCTACAAACTTTTGAAATATGGATAGAATCCCTTCATCTTTTTCCGCCCAATAAGGTAGCTCATCAATAATAAATATCATTTTCTCATCGGATGTGTTATCTCCAATAAACGACAACAAATCCTCGATTGTCTTGAACGAAATATTTTTAAGTGTTGGGGCTAATACCTTTAACACTTCCTTCTCTAAAAGTTCAACATTTCTTGCTGTTCCAACCTTAGTCGCCATATAGTATATTGCCTTTTTATCCTTAATAAACTCTGCAATCAGCGTCGATTTACCTATTCTTTTTCGACCATATATAACTGCCATATTAAATCCAGAAGCATGATATAGCTCATCTAATTTTTTTAATTCGTTTGTTCTTCCAATAAATCTTTCCATATATTTCCTCTTTTCATCAAACAAATCAATTTTATTCAAATAGTTTTTATTCAAATAAATTTTATTAAAATTGATTTGAATAAAAACACATTACCATGTTAATTATTATTTGTCAAAGAATACTAACTAACTCAAAAAAGGCGCCCAAAGGACGCCTCATCTTAAAACCCATACTTCTTTTTCTTCGTCACAAAGAAGAACACTGTAACCGCCAATGCCATCACCTCTGCCACCACAACGGAAATCCAGATTCCATCCAATCCAAACATAAGCGGTAACACTAACACTGCTACCATTTGGAACAACAAGGTTCGTAAAAATGATATCAACGCCGAAACAAGACCATTGCTCAATGCGGTAAAGAAGGAGGAACCATATATGTTAATTCCCATCACCACAAAGGATAAGCTATAAAAAATGAAACCGCGCTTTGTCATCTCATATAGCTCTTCATCATAGCCTACAAAAATTCCAGCAAGCAGCGATGCCATAAGGATAGCAACCACGCACATGAACACTCCACTCACCAAATTAAATCCGATACTTTTCTTAAATACATTTTTCAATTCCACATGATTACCTGAACCGTAATTGTAGCCAATAATCGGTGCTGTTCCAATTGCATACCCAATAAATACCGCAACAAAGATAAAGTTCACATACATGATAACACCATAGGCTGCGATACCATTTTCACCTGCATATTTCAGTAATTGCAGATTGTAGAGCATACTCACTAAGGACATAGATATATTGGTCATCAGCTCTGAGGAACCATTAAAGCAGGTTTTCCCAAGTGCCCGAAAGTTCACCTTCGCAGGAACCAATCTCAACTCACTACTATTCTCTCTTAAGAAGTAAATGAACGGAACCAAACCGCCAACAACCTGGCTGATAGCTGTTGCAATCGCAGCACCAACCACACCACCTCGAATCACACCAATCAAAAGAAAATCGAGAACCATATTGGTAAGTCCCGCTGCCACGGTAACAATCAACCCAAGCTTTGGTTTCTCTGCTGTTACAAGAAAGCTCTGGAACACATTTTGTAACATGAATGGCACAAGGGCCACAAGCAAAATTCTACCATACGTTACACAAGGCTCTAACAAATCTGTCGTCGCACCAAGCAACAAAGCAATATCTCTTGTAAAAATGATACCAAGTATCGATAAAATCACACCGACAACAATTGTCACCTTAACTAGCATAGAAAAGATTTCATTGGCTTCCTGCTTCATTTTCTGCCCAAGCTTCATAGAAACCAACGCGCTACCACCAGTTCCAATCATAAATCCAAATGCACCCAATATCATAGTAAACGGAATAATCAGATTGACTGCAGCAAACTCTGTCTTTCCCACATAATTGGATACAAAAAATCCATCCACCACGCCATAGATGGATGTAAAAATCATCATAACGATAGATGGTATTACAAACCGAAACAATCTTCCAAAGGTGAAATGATCTGATAATTTAATCTCCATAGTAAGCCTCCTACAATCAATTTTATCAAATGTATAAATAGATATGCTTTTTCACAAGCACGCTTGTTGAAAACCTATTCGCTTGATAGACTTTATAACAAAAAATGCCGGACAAGAAAACAGACATTTC
>CAYTOQ010000041.1:0-20705 GCA_964439445.1 uncultured Clostridium sp.
TTGTAATGCACAATCATAATCCTTCAAATAGGCATACTTCAAACCTGCTTGAAATGCTCCTGCCAAGCCCAAATTAACTGGCAAATCAATAATCTCAAAACCATTGCGATGACATCGTCTAGATGTATGATCTGTTGAACCATCATTAATTACTACATAATCATATTCTGGATATTTTTCTTTAATT
Organism: uncultured Clostridium sp.; assembly: GCA_964439445.1. Taxonomy (GTDB): domain Bacteria; phylum Bacillota; class Clostridia; order Lachnospirales; family Lachnospiraceae; genus CAG-590. Next base: position 188 of record CAYTOQ010000041.1, read on the forward strand.
GTGTTCACTACTCTTACAATGTTATCCTCTTCATTGTAAGCAGGTATAATCATCAGTAAACGCATTTTTACCTCCTGACTTACACTTCATTACTCTTTTCACTTTCACTGTACACACCCGTAATAATTTTCGCAAAACATTTCGGCCAAAATTTGCAAAACATTTCATAATCTTCCTTACCACGCTTGCTTTCATGTATGGTAGCAGTTGTTTCGCTTTCACTATGAATTCTGTGTGCCATAAGAATACGAGGTATGTATACGAACGAGCCTTTTTTTCTACTCAACCATTCCCACGCTTCCCAATCCAAATTGCTTCTAAAGTTTTTTTGAAACAGCTCTTTTTTTTCTTCTAATTCTAATAATTCATCTATATAATCCTTACAATACGTCACCGTCGGACAACTTATAGCATTACCATAGCGTAAGATATGTCTTTTCCATACAGTAGAGCCCTGACATTTTTTCCATTTTATTGGCCATAATAATATTCTTTTAATAATTAAATTGATACGATTAGAATATTTCTCACCGTTCACCAATTCACTATAATCCGTAAAAAAGAGAATCGGTTTGTTTGTCTGCTTCTCATCATATAATTCTGCAAATTTCAATACATTCTCAGTATATTGTTTTTCGTAAACATCATCCTGATGAGCAATTGTTACATATCTTGTATCCGCCTGTGATAACGCATAATTCCAATCTACGGCTATACCACTTTGACCATTTCTCACACAATAACCAATATCATATTGGATACACAAGTTTTCTAAATAGTCACTTGGAGTAGATGTAGACAATAATATTTTACTAAAGACTGTTTGATTCTTCAAAGATAGTATACACTCTTTCAAATATGGACTTTCTTTATATGCGCATATTACAAATGTATGATCCATTTTAATCTCCCATATTATAAAACTACAATACTGTTGCAACCACTTGTAATCCAATCATCACTTCTGTCGACAGCATCACCATCCAAATTTTTCCACACTGTGATTTATTCACACAAACCATTTGATTCGAAGTCAGCAATAACATCATCGGTGCCAATACATAATAATATCTACCTTGCAATCCTGAGATGTAAGTTGAATCAATCGGAGTCCATGACAATAACATCGACGCCATAATAACCACAACAGACCCAACAATGGCAAAACCCATCAACCACTTCTGTGCCTTTGTTCCAACATATCGTTCCCCTTCCACATTGACCAACAAAAGCAATCCAATTAACAAAATAACTAGAAACACCCAATTCACCTGAATATCTAGCCAACCCAACAATCCACCTAACAAGCCTCTAAGATGTGGGCCACTGTTTTTCATAAGAGTATTCCAATATAGATAAACTGCCGAAAGTGGATGCTCTAATGCATAGCTTAGTGTGTATAAGGTTTCTACCCCATCCTCTCCTACTCTCGTTCCTGCAGATAATAAGCTCTGAATTGTCGGAGTAAACTTCCAAATCACAACAACCGCTAATGTAGCCAACCCAGCAACCGCCAATAGCACCCGTTTCACACTGCAATGCTTTTTCACTTCCGGATTCGCAAATAACATACAAACTAACAACAATACCGGTATATATGCTCCACTCTTTGACATCGCTACCAATCCCATAAGAACCACAAGTAAGCACCACTCTCTCTTTCGAATATGAGACTTGCCCACCAGTCTGAAACATACCGCAGTAAATAGGAATAGTACACCATTCACAACCGAATCATAGGAAAACGACGCTGCCTGCTGGATTGCGATAGGTAAGATTCCTAACAACCCCAACATATTCTTTCCAAACGGAATAAGACGAATCGCACACCAGGTTAGCAGAATAAATGCTAGACAATTCATCATCCTACCCAATCCAAATGTAAGAAATGCGGATAAGCCTAACATCCTACCAATACTAATGCCTATTGCTGCCGGCAAATAGATAATACCTGGCACAAGATTGCTGGAATCTACATAGGATACCGCTATCAACTCCTCGGTCTCTGGTGTTTCAAAGGTGTGTTCTAACTGTTGATAATAGGAATTCGTCTCCACACCATTTGCCAACACATCCTGTAATTCCACATCACATTGTCTTTTATAGATAGTTCCTGCAATTTCAGTATCCTCCACAAACATCAGTTGATTGGAATACTTATAAGCCGTATCCACATGTCCCGGTTCATCCGGTACTCCATGTAACGGAATTAAACAATTAAAAATCATCCCTAACATAAAAGCAATCGGTATATAAAACTGCTCAATTGTTTTTTTCTTCACAACAATCAAAACATAGGCGATTTCTACCAACACCAATAATGCGATACAAAGTGCAATATAGAGGATAACCAATCTGCCACAGTTCGAATATTTCATCGTGTAGATAATATTGGTTCGATCATGTGGCAAACCATTAAAGGCTTGAACAATCCCCACCTTAACATTACTCGTAATAGTTAACACTGTATCTCCCGGATTCAGCAATTGCACAGATAGAATCAATCTCTTGTTTTCTGAATCCTTCATCTTATTCTTTAGTTTTATCTTAATATTCGATGTACTACTCTTTACATTCTTCTTAACAGAACTTTCCTTCTCATAGTACACCTTTCCCGTATCACTATCCGTCAATGTGATAAGTAATGTTGCATCCTCGCTAATATTCGTACCCTTACAAGCAATGTAGAGTTCTTTTAATTCCGGAACCTTACAAATGAACATCTCCGACAAAGCGGTTGCTTGAGCAGACATCACAATCTCTCCCGTTTGCTTGTGCTCGGACATAACCGTACTTACAATCAAATCATTTTTGTGCGGCTCAATCTGAGCCTTATATACCATAACAAAAACAAAAAGCAAGCCTATTGCCCAATAGACACCACCTAGAATATGCGTTTTGTTTTTCATAATTCTATCTCGCATAACGACCTCGCTAACAATTATGTAAAATCGCGTCCTTTATCAACAAAATAAATCTATCTTTATCTTTCACTTTGCATCCCCTTATTATACATTCTTTTGATTATATTTTCAACTAAAGCATACGATATCCTTCACTTCTTTCAACTCATTCATTAAAAGCTGCCAACGAAGTGTTGACACAAACTCTATTTTACAGATTGCCTATCCTCTCTAGAAATTGTATAATACATTTATATTATAGATAAAAGGTAGGATATATCTATGCAAGCTTTTTTGATTACTGCATACAAAAGCCAGGACCAGCTAGTTAAACTGATTCAGTCGCTGAACGAACACGCTTTGGTCTATGTTCATATTGATAAGAAATCAGAGGAATTATCCCTGGATGAATTGAACAGTCTTCAGTTAAAAAATACAACATTTATTAACAAATACAATATTCCATGGGGCGGTTATACACATTTACTCGCCATTCTTACTCTGTTAAAAATGGCACTTGCAGATGAGCGGGTTCACTACATCCACACAATCTCCGGACAGGACATCCGCATCAAAACCTGGGAACACATTGAAAAACGATTCGCCACATGTGAGAACATCTATATGACTTGTACGGATTCTAAGGATTTACCAAAGAAGACAAAAGAACGTTACACCAAGCGAATCATCACTTCTAGGGGAACCAAAATAAGTAGTTTCGTTGAAAAACTCAACAAACTCTATCGAAAGGTGCAGAACAAGCTACACATCTCCTGGGATACAATCAAACCCTTTGAGGATGTGTACAAAGGTATGATTTGGTGTTCTATGCCACGTAAGGCTGCCGAATATGCAATGGATTTTTGCAAAAAGAATCCTGTCTTTTTAAGAACCTTGAAGCACGTGACTCTGCCAGAGGAATTCTTCTTCCAGACCATCTTTATGATGTCAGACTATCGAGATTATGTGGTAAAGGATAACCTGCGTTTTACCGATTGGATTAGACGCTATGGCTCTAGACCTGCAATTCTTGATGAGACAGATTTTGACAAGATTCTAGAGAGCGATTGCATTTTCGCCCGTAAGATTGATTCCGAAATTTCAAAGGAACTCGCAAAAAAAGTGGAAACCCATCTCCAAGGAAGATAGTTTCCACTTTCTTCTATTTCTGAAACGGTTCATTCAAGGCTTCACAGCCTGCTAAAACAAACCTTCCATTTTCTATAATCGCAACCTGTGTTCCATCCTCGTGTACGCTGACAATGGATGCAATCTCATCATACGGAATGGTAATATCTGTATGACAGTTGAAATATGCATTATCCTCATCAGTATCCCGAAGCAAAGAACACTCATTATCCTTTGCAACAATCTCTTTTCCATCCGGGTTATACAGTCGTATCTCCTCACTATGACTATAGCAGGTATCTCCCACAGCAAAATGCGGACCCATTTTCTCCACAATCAGAATCGGCAACTTATACACAATATCATATTCATTCGCCATCACGTAGGCAGTGGTGTTGGTTCCGATTGCAAACTCACCAATCGGCAATGTTTCCCGGTTAAATAATACATTTTCTTTGATATAAGCACGATTTTCCTCCTCGGTTTCGAAGTTGTCACAGGTATAATCTATAATCTTGCCATTTTCAAAGGTTAACATAATATTTTCGAATTTTAAATCATTCAAATACACTTCCGATACATTTAATACACCCTTCGTCCCTGTCAGCTTAGGAGATGTAAACACCTCGCCCACAGGAATATTGACATCCGCAGTACAATTTTCAAAATTGGTCTCCTTTTCCGGATTGATAAGCTCATGCATCATAACGGTCATATCTGTCTTGTTACTTCCCGCTCCCTTTACCTTCACGCATACCGCCTGATCCAATTCATCAATAATGGTCTGCTGTAGTTTTTTGTAAGTTTCATTATCCAAGGTGTTCACTTCTACAATACGCGCAAAGATTTCCTCAAAATCATCACCAATCTCCGGAATCGGATATGCAATAATCGTGAAGCTATACTCACTCTGCGGAATATATTCATTCACAATCTTTGCACTCTCTGAGGAAGACTGAACCGATAACTGTTGCTGCTTTTCAGAAAGCTTTAGATTTTCCACTTTATTCTTAGGTTCAAATGGTCTTTCACCAAACACTTCTATCACAGCCGGACCAGCATATTCCTTTGCCAACTGTTTGCGTGTCTCATAGGCATTTTTCAAAATGGCAGTCTTTCGCTCCACAAATGCCTTATCCATAAACAGCGCATCATCCCCTCTGTGGTCATACTCATACTGCTTGTTGGCACTCGTTCCTGTATATCCCGGCTTCATCGTTTGCTTACGGTTCACTCTTGCAATCGGAGCGCGATATATGACAGGGGTTAACCCCATCTCTTCAAATTGCATAATTGCTGCTCTCACCATACGTTCCTGACCAATCGCATAACGGATATTAACTGTCTTTTTCTTCTTCAAATCAATTCCTGCTACCCGGAATCCCTCCTCATATCCATGGGTATAGGTATACGCCATAGCATCAATATCCTTTTGGGACATTTGATTCAAAAATGCTGCCATACGAATCTCATTTTCTGTAATATACTCTCCATAACGGAAAAGATATCGCAAATCCTCCAAATCACTATTCATAATAATATCCGTCGCAAAATCCAACGACGGATCTAATATCTCTCTCGTACGATAATCAATCGTCTGGTCTGCATAATCACTCACAAAATAATATATTGTCTTTTTTAATTCTTTCTCCGATGGTGTTTCGTCCTCAAACATACAAAGAATCTCTACAAACAGCTCTGCATGAATTGTCATATCAAACAAACGCTGTTCCACCGCATAAATGATGTCGCCCCGAATCTCTGTATAAAGGAACGAAAGTAACTGACCATACCCGTCACCTAGTTTTTCAACAGCATAGGCAGGATTGGCATAGCTTATGTCATACCCTTCTTCTCCTGGTATGACATCTTCATACAAGGATGCGTTATAGCATTTCATAGACTCAAAAGATGCCATCTTTGCGTCCTTGGATTCTACATTTTTCTTTAATTCATCCATTTGACATAAAAAGGTTGCTACTCTTGCAAAAAAATGCCAATATGGTGCCTTTATATTAGAACTCTCTCTCCCAAACATACGAATACGTTCCATTGCAAGCTCGTAGCGTTCCTGTACACTTTCATTTTCTTCCTTAAACAAATCACTATATCCCAACGTTGTCCCTCTCTTCCATTGCTCATATTATTTTAGATTTCCAAGGTCTTTATTCTTCGCTACCAAGGACTCCACATGCTCCCATAGCACTTGCGAGCCCTTATGTGTATTAGCATTACGAGTAAGCACCTGCTCCGCTGCCACGCCATGCTCTCTCCATGCCCTGCCACCTGTAATATCATTTAGCATAATCGGTTGCACTCTGTCTAAGGCGTTTGCAAACTTCGCTTCCGGAGTTTCACCAGCCTCAAATTCTTCCCAGATATCTCGCATTTCCTTTGCCTGATCCTCTGGCAAAATGTTAAAAATGCGGTCTGCAGCTTTTTCCTCACGCTCGCGTTTCGTCGCATTTCCCGCTGTATCATAGGCATACGTATCACCTGCGTCAATCTCTACCGCATCATGAATGAGTACCATTTTAATTACATGCAATACATCCACCTTCTCATTGGCATATTCGCTAAACAGCATCGCCATCAACGCCAAATGCCAAGAATGCTCTGAGTCATTCTCATGACGACTGGCATCTGACACATACGACTGCCTCTCTATCTTCTTAAGCTTATCCATCTCTAATGTAAACTCTAGCTGCTTCATCAATCTCTCTTTATTAACCATCTCTACTGCATCCTCTCTATTTCTATAATTGATTTGTTCAAATTGTATAGCTCTCATACATAATATGATATTGAGTTATACAATCCACCCCACTACGTACAAAACCACCGCCACAAGGAATGGTATCACATTTAAAAACATTGCAATACGCTTCATTAAAAAGCCGCCATCCTGTGACTTCCAAGCAGCCACACTAAAGCTAATTCCACATAAAGCAAGAATGAAGCTTCCAATACCCAACAAACCAACAATGGTAGGACCATTACCATTATATAGATAAGATGCTACCACAGCACCAACCATACATACAATAGAAATGCCTCCCAACACACACGAAATCACAGCATCTGTACTTACACTTTTCACACTATATGCATTCTTAATCATCGTTCGTTCTCCTTCTCTGACAGCATTTATCACCCTTTTGATCTATCCATCTCAAGAGATAATACACAAAATAACCCAGCAATCCGCCTAACGTGTTCAAAATCAAATCATCTACATCAAATACACCTACTTTGGCAATCAATTGCAAAAGCTCCACCGATAAGCTAAATAAAAAAGTGTTTCCCATAATGTAATACCAGGTAACTCTCCGATTCACCACCCAGCGAAGCAGTGCTCCGAACGGAATAAATGCTGCCACATTCCCAATCAAATTGATTACCACGCTCGAAAATCCAATATACTCTCTATATTTTACAAAACGAACAATTTCGTCGAATGGTACCAGATTAAAATGAAATTCACTATATCGCATCGTTCTTCCAAAACCATCACTCAACAGAAGAAAATATACTAACACCAGCATATAAATTCCGAAGAATATTCTTGAAATTGTTCGTATCCAATCTCTTTTTTTCATAGTCAAACCCTGTCTTTTCATATCTATTGTCTACTTATTCTATCACAATCTGATATACGAAAAAAGGCTTTGCAAACATTTTTTCACAAAGCCCTTACCTTTATTCTTCTGTTGTAGATTCTTCCAAAGCTCCTTCCCCTGAAGCATCTTGTGTTATGTCTTCCTCCTGAATTGGTATTGAGTCCGTCACAGATAACACCACATGGTCCTCACCAGCCTGCGCCACATAAAGCTCTGTACCACCCTGAAAATCTTCCAGGGAAACACTTAATGTCGTGTAGTTCACATACTGTGTTTCTACTGACTTTCCATCAATGTGTACCTCCGAAAACTCGTTAAAGGCATTACCATAAATAAACACCATATCTTCCTGTATTTCGTAACCAGATAGTGTAATCTCACGAATACCCATCACCATATCCGCTGTTGGAAATGGATTCTCTCCATCGTATGCATAATGCTGACCATATAACATATCATAAGCCAACATCTCTAACATATCCATATAGCTTTCCTGATCTTCCATATTCATATACTTGTTATGAAAACTTTGAGTTAATCCACCTTGCAAGTTCAACCGGTTAAAGATATAGGTACTCGCTTGATAAGCAGTCATATCCCGACGCTCAACCTCCAAACCGATATTATCCCACATAACCCACTCAGTCTCATACAAGCCAATTCCATCCAAATCAGACTCTTCCAAATTCAAGCTTGGCAAATGGTCGCCGTACATAAACACTACTGTCGGTTCATCTAACTGCTCTAACTTATAGATTAGAGAGGCAATCATATTATCCGTTTCTCTACACATATTGATGTAATATTTCCATGCAACACGCTTTTCCTCATCATCTGCATACTTTCCAGTAAAGTCACAATTTACATCCGTCAGGGTATGGGTATATTTTTTCGGATATCGACCGTGTGCCTGCACAGAAATAGTTGTAATATAATCTCTACCTTCTGTCTGTTCCATACGCTCAATCATCAAGTCATCTAACACATCATCCTTTGCCCATCCACGAGGGGTATAGTTTAGCATATACATATGCTCCATACCTGAAAAAGAATCAAATCCAAGATTCGCGTAATCGCGATATCTCTCATAGAAAGTCGCATCGTTATTATGAAAACCTGCAGTTGCATATCCCAAACGTTTCAAATCATATCCCATACTTCCACAGGTAGTATCTGTCATAACCGTCTTAAATGGATACTCACCCGCTCCAAAAAAGCTGGTGCTGATACCGGTCTGTACCTCAAACTCTGTATTCGCAGTTCCTGCTCCAACCGCCGGCACCGTAAATATACCGGATGAAAACTTATTCTTCAAGCGACTAAATGTAGGCATTGGATTCTCTGACACTACAAAATCCTTCATATACTTTGTATCAAATATAGATTCCAACTGAATTACAATAATGTTGGGATTTTCCACCGTAGCAGGTTCATTTTCATAATAGTTAACATCTTCCGTATCCTGCACTACAGCATTAGGCACATCACCAGATGCCTCACCGGAAGCAACGGCTGCCAATGCTTCCTCCTCTGTCAGGAATATCACTTCACTCTTATCATACTCCAAATCTGCTACAATTTCCTCAATCGCATCCTTGCTATATTCCTTAGGTTTGCCAATTCCAACGTCAATAATACTATTCGAAAAACAATACGCAAATCCATAATCATTATATGCATATGCAAGATTTCCAAACTTATCCGACACAGTCTGTGTCTCCACCGCCACTCTGGTTAATGTAACAATTAAAAATACGCACATGATAACATACGCAGATGCACGGAACGGATGCCGCTTCGTCTTAATCTTCGGCAAACGGATATACAAATATACCAGCAACGCAATCACTAAAATAATTCCGATGACACTTAGCACCATCTGCCACTTCGTCATATATTTGTCTAACATCGTCATAACATTTCTTAGCATCAGCACATCAATCGCTGAAAAGGGAGTTGTTCGGAAAAATAACACAATGAAATTCGCAAATGCGGATACAATCCACACTGAGCACACAAATACAGTGGCAAACACCCTTCTCTTTGCAAACAAGACCAGGGAAAGAGTCACAAAAATAATAAACGCATTATAAAAAAACACACTTGGTGACTCTGCAATAAATGCAACTGCTTTGACAAAGGAATGTCTACTTAACACTTCTAATAACAGATTCATTACACAGGCAAGTAACAAATATCCAATAAATGGAATCTTTAGCAGTTTTATCACTGGCTTTATACACTTTGCAATCACCTGCATCGCCTTGGTCTTTGCCAATTTCTTAAATGGCTCTGCTACTTTGTCTGCAGCTTTTTTACATACTTTTTTCGCTGTATTTATTTTTTCTTTTATACTTCTAAACATATTCTTCATTCTTCAACTCTTCTTATTTATGGTGTCTCGAAATCAAGCTTCCTTCCACACCATATCAAACTTCAATTAACACTGTATAATAGCAACTATTATAATCCTTTGCTAATATACCACTCTTTCAAAAAAAATCAAGGTGTTTCACAATATTTTAAAAATATTGTAATTATTCACCATTTATCGCTTCCTTTCATTCTTTTGACTAGGAAAAATGACAACTCTTATGTGTAATTCTTATGAAACTGCATACTGGCTGTTGTAAAGCTCTGCATAGAAACCACCCTTCGCAAGCAAGCTTTCGTGATTTCCCTGCTCGATGATATCTCCATCCTTCATTACCAAAATCACATCCGCTTCCTTGATGGTCGAAAGTCTGTGAGCAACAACGAAGCTGGTTCTACCCTTCATCAATTTTGCAAAAGCATTTTGTACACGAATTTCGGTACGTGTATCAATAGAGGAAGTTGCTTCATCTAAAATTAACATTGGAGGAATTTCCAGCATAACTCTTGCTATACACAAAAGCTGTTTCTGTCCCTGAGATAGGTTACCTCCATCTTCGCCAATCACAGTGTCATAGCCCTGTGGCATTCGCTTAATAAAGCTATGGGCATGGCAGGCTTTCGCCGCCTCTATAATTTCCTCTCTAGCTGCCTCCGGCTTACCATAGGCGATGTTTTCTGCAATGGTTCCAGACTTAAGCCATGTTTCCTGTAACACCATTCCATAATTGTCACGCAGACTGTCCCTTGTTATATCATAAATGCTGGTACCATTTAGACAAATTGCACCCTTATCAATATCATAAAAACGCATCAAAAGGTTAATGAGCGTGGATTTACCACAACCGGTTGGACCAACAATAGCCACACGCTGCCCCTTCTTCACCTCAAGATTCAAATCCTTAATTAAAGGTCTTGCCGGGTCATAGGCAAAGGCAACATGCTCGAGTGAGAAGTTACTCTGCTCCTCTGCTTCCTCTCTGGTAAGTACCTTTGCACCCGAAGCATCTAAGGTTTCCACCTGCTCATCTAACAACTCAAAAACACGAGCCGCACAGGCAATCGCATTTTGCACCTCTGTCACCACACCAGAAATTTCGTTAAACGGCTTCGTATACTGATTGGCGTAGCTTAGGAAACAAGAAAGCTGTCCCACGGAAATACCACCACGCACTGCAATAAATGCACCAACGATACCTACGCCAGCGTACACAAGGCTGTTTACAAAACGGGTACATGGATTGGTCAAAGATGAAAAGAATATGGCGCGCAAGCTGTACGCAGAAAGTTCTTCATTCATACCATCAAATCGTTCCATGGCATCATCTTCATAGCTGAATGCCTTTACAATCTTCTGATTGCCAACCATCTCATCCACAAGCGCAGTCATTTTTCCTCTGCTCTCTGACTGCAAACGAAACATATTGTACGTCTTCTTTGCAATAAAGCTTGCCACAATCAAAGAAACCGGGGTAAGTAATACAACCACTATGGTTATCTTTACGTTAATGGTAAGCATGAAAATAAGGGTTCCTAAAATGGTAATCACACCAGTAAACAACTGGGTAAAGCCCATCAGCAAGCCCTCTGAAAACTGGTCTACGTCATTAATCACCCGGGACACAATTTCTCCATACTGCTTGTTGTCAATATAGCGCAACGGCAAATGGTTCAACCGCTCAAAAGCACTTACTCGGATATCTTTTACCACCTGATAGGTAATCTTGTTATTACAAAGACTCATGAACCACTGGGAAAGGGCGGTGATTAAGATAACCACACCAAACTTGATAAGCAACGGCTTTAACCCTGCGAAATCAACCTGTCCCTTATCAATAATAAAATCAATTGCATCACCGGTTACAATGGGCGCATAAAGGGTGGTTATCACCGTTATCAACGCAAACAACAAGGATAGCCACACATAATGCTGGTAAGGTTTGATAAAGGAACGGACACGCTTGATGGTATTTTTCTGCATATCCTTCACTTCTGCCTTTTTGTCTGCCATTTATTTGCCCTCCTGTTGTGTTGTAGTCTCTATCTTCTGATTTTCTTGTTCCTTTTGACCGTTCTTTAGCTGACCTTCTTTTCTTTCCTCTTGCTGCCCTCTCTGGCTATCATCCTGAGACTTCACGATTTCTTGATACACCTCACAGGATTGCAACAACTCCTCATGGGTTCCAAGTCCAGCCATCTCACCGTCTTCTAATACAACAATCTGGTCCGCATGTTTAATCGAAGACGCTCTTTGTGATACGATAAATACAGTCATATCCTGTGTTTCTTCCTTGATTGCTTTGCGAAGCTTTGCATCTGTCGCAAAATCTAAGGCTGACGCAGAATCGTCTAATATCAGAATCTCTGGTTCCTTTACCAATGCCCTTGCAATGGTAAGACGCTGTCTTTGTCCACCAGATAAATTCTTTCCGCCCTGTAATATCATTTCCTCCAATCCGTTTTTCTTGCTGGCAACGACATCCGACCCTTGCGCGATAGCAATGGCTTTTTCCATCTCTTCCTTCGTTGCATCCACTTTTCCCCAGCGCATATTGTCCGCAATGGTTCCATTGAAAAGCACTGCTTTTTGTGGCACTACACCGATATTGTTGCGAAGCTGGTTAAAGGTGTAATCCTTGACATTTATTCCATCTACTAACACTTCACCTTCCGTCACATCATAAAATCTAGGGATGAGATTCACCAATGTAGACTTACCGCAGCCCGTACCGCCAATGATACCGATAGTCTGTCCCTTCTTCGCAGTAAATGATAGCTTGCTAAGGGCCGGTTCCTTGGCACCTTCGTAGGTAAATGTAACATTTTTGAACACTACTTTGTCGTCGGTTGTCTTGGTCTGCTTCCTTTCCATCGGCTCCACCACACTTGGCTCCATAGCAAAAATCTCGCCCACGCGCTTCGAACAGGCAAAAGCCTTGGTAAGAAGGATAATCAGATTGGCAAGCTTCACAAGCTCCACCAAAATCTGCGACATATAATTAACCAGTGCGATTACCTCGCCCTGGGTTAAGTTTCCAACATCAACCTGCACACCGCCTATCCAGATAATGGCAATAATGGCTGCATTTACAATGACATAAGTAACTGGATTCATCACCGCAGATATCTTACCCACAAAGGTCTGCATGTGTAACAGGGTATCGCTACCTTCTCTGTAATCCCGTTCCTCGTCCTGTTGCCTGCAAAAAGCACGAACTACTCTGGCACCCACCAAATTTTCTCTTGTCATCAAAAGCACTTTGTCTAAAGCCTTTTGCACTTTCTGATAAAGGGGAATGGAATAAAGCATAATTCCAAACACCACAATAGAAAGGAGTGGAATTGCCACCACAAACACCCACGCAGCCTTCACATCTACAGTAAATGCCATCACCATGGCACCCAACACAATAAATGGGGAACGCAGGAACAAACGAAGGAACATATTCACCCCTGACTGTAGCTGGTTAATGTCATTGGTCATTCTTGTGATAAGAGTTGATGTTCCCGCCTTGTCAATCTCTGCATAAGAGAGGGAATTGATGTGGGCAAACAAATCATGACGCACACTCTTTCCAAAACCAACCGACGCCTTTGCTGCAAAATACTGAGCTGTTATGGAACAGGTAAGTCCGATGATTGCAAGCAACACCAAAATTCCGCCCATTTTCAGAATGTAAGCGGTGTCCTGATTTTTGATACCCGTATCCACGATGGCTGCCATAACCAGTGGCACAAAGAGTTCAAAGCTTGCCTCTAGCATCTTGAATAATGGTGCAATGATGCTTTCCTTTTTATATTCTTTTAAGTAATGTGTGATTTTGAACATAGTTGTTTCCTTCCGTTTTCGATAAGACTATTTCTTAATCCCTTAAATATATTTTGAAAAACTTGTGCTTTATTATATCCATTATTTTGAAATTACGCAATGTAATATAGAATAAAATACAATCACTCATATTGACTAGCTATCACTTTGGTGATATATTCTAAGTAACAAAATAGGAGGTATCGAAATGGACAAACAAATTACTATATACCATGGTTCAGAAAAAATTGTAGAACAGCCAATCTTTGGTGAAGGCAGAAAGAATAATGACTTTGGTCTTGGTTTTTACTGTACTGTGAACGAGAGTCTTGCAAAAGAATGGGCAGTATCCTCATTGCATAATGGTTTTTCCAATCGCTATACGCTGGACACAGAACACCTAAACATTTTAAATCTGAACAGTCCCGACCACACCATCTTGAATTGGATTACAGTCTTGGTAGAGCATCGTCTATTTTCTATTAAAACACCTATAGCAAGACGAGCAAAACGGTACTTAATTGACAACTTTAGCATTAATGTAAATGCTTTTGATTTGATCATCGGTTACCGAGCAGATGACTCTTATTTTGATTATGCCGAGTCTTTCCTGAACAATGGTATTTCCGTTGAACAACTAGCACAAGCCATGCGCCTAGGGAAGCTTGGAGAACAAATCGTCATTAAATCAAAGTTTGCGTTTTCACGTCTTATATATGAAGGATTTGATATTGCAGAAAAAGAACAATACTATGTTCTCCGTAAAGCCCGAGATGATGAAGCCAATCGGCTTTATCTGGAAATGTTAGAGAAAGAAACCGATGGGCTGTATATTCAGGATATTATGAGAGGAGGCATAAAAAATGATGACCCACGCATACCAAGAATTATATCTGAATAAGGCTCAGTCAGTACTTGGCGACGCCTTTGATTATGCAATTAATACCTGCAATATTGCAGGTAGTGATTTTGTGAAATTGTTTGTCACAAGCTCTGTGAGTAAGCGAATGGAAAACGGTGAACCCGCCTATCTTGCCGGAAAAAGTGGCATTGAAATCGTTGTAGATATTGTGGCAGAAACAAAAGGACAGGAAATTCACATAGAACTACAAGATAACTTGGGACGCTCTAAGGAATATTGGATTGGTTGGGCTATTGCCTATTACCAATGGCACTCCGCTAGAAAGTTCAGTGATATTTTTGAAGTACTATCTTTCGAAGACCTTCAAAAAATGTACTATACACTCCACGAAGCGGATATATCAAAATTTATAGGTATTGTAGATTCACGAATGAAAGAATTCTTTCCCGAAACCAACCTAAAACGCATCCGCAACGCTTATGGTTGCACGCAAGCAGAGTTGTCCAAGCGCTCTGGCGTCAGCCTTAGATCTATTCAGATGTATGAACAGAGAAACAAGAACATTAACAAAGCCAGTGTGGATACCATATACAGTCTTGCAAAGGTTTTGGGCTGTACGATGGAAGATTTGATGGAAAAGTAATTGGAAAACACTACATCTTCGTGGTCCATTTCGAGCAATCCCAAACCGCCCCTACGATGTCCTGATAAAACTCTGGCTCATGGCAAATTAACAAAATGGTTCCACGATATTCCTTCAATGCACGTTTCAACTCATCCTTTGCATCCATGTCCAAATGGTTCGTTGGCTCGTCCAATAACAACACATTGGTTTCCCGGTTAATTAGTTTACATAATCTCACCTTTGCCTGCTCACCACCACTTAACACGCGGAACTGACTTTCAATGTGCTTCGTGGTAAGACCGCATTTTGCTAGAGCGGAACGCACCTCATACTGGGTAAATGCAGGGAATTCCTCCCAGATTTCCTGAATGGTGCTGTTGCGGTTTTCACCCTTTACTTCCTGTTCAAAGTAACCAATCTCTAAGTTTTCTCCTAATTCCACGCTACCTTCCAATGCAGGAATTAAGCCTAATATACTCTTAAGTAACGTGGTTTTACCAATTCCGTTGGCTCCCACAATGGCAATTTTTTGTCCACGTTCTAAGGAAATGTTAAGAGGCTTGGAAAGAGGTTCTCCATAGCCAATCACCAAATCCTTTGTCTCGAAAATATATTTGTCGGGTGTTCTTCCCACCTTGAAATTAAACTGTGGCTTTGGTCTCTCTGCCGCAAGCTCAATCACATCCATCTTGTCTAGCTTCTTTTGACGGGACATTGCCATATTTCTTGTGGCAACTCTCGCTTTATTGCGGGCAACGAAATCCTTTAACTCGCTAATCTCCTGCTGCTGTTTTCTGTAAGCAGCCTCTAGCTGGGATTTCTTTACCTCGTAAACCTCCTGGAACTTATCGTAATCTCCCACATACCGGTCAAGGTGCTGGTTTTCCATATGGTAAATAATATTGATTACCTCATTTAAAAATGGAATATCATGAGAAATCAGAATAAATGCATTCTCATATTCCTGTAGATAACGCTTCAACCATGTGATATGCTCTGCATCTAAGTAGTTAGTCGGCTCATCCAACAACAAAATGTCCGGCTTTTCAAGCAAAAGCTTAGCAAGCAACACCTTCATACGGTTTCCACCGCTCAAATCCATAACATCCTTATCTAAGCCAAGCTCAAGCAAGCCAAAGGCTCTCGCCACTTCCTCCACCTTGGCATCTATCATATAGAAATCGTGCAGGGTCAGGTTATCCTGAATTACCGCAAGCTCCTCCATCATGGTATCCATATCGTCAGGGCTTGCTTCCCCTAACGCCTCGCAGATTTCGTTCATTCTCTCTTCCTGTTCAAATAGCCAGCTAAATGCGGACTTTAACACACTTTCCACCGTCATTCCCTTTTCTAAGGTAGAATGCTGGTCAAGGTAGCCTACACGGACATTCTTTGCCCATTCCACCTTACCCTCATCCGGCATCAGCTTACCTGTTACAATATTCATAAATGTGGACTTTCCTTCGCCATTTGCTCCAATCAGTCCAATATGTTCACCCTTCAACAATCGGAAGGATACATCCTCAAAAATTGCACGGTCACCAAAACCGTGGGTTAAATGTTCTACGTTTAAAATACTCATTATTTCTCCCCTATTCTATCAATCATCAAAAAGCTACTTATCAGATATATTCATTTACACAAATCTCCAGCAACTCCTGCAACTCTCTATCCATATATCCATAATCATCACTAATATTTAAACAAATCATCTGCTTATCAGCTACTATATCAGAATACTTTTCTCTTAATCTACGCACATGCTTTTTCTCCATGCAAAAAATCATATCTGCCCAACCAAGTGTACCAGGCGTCACTTTCACTCTGGCATTGGATTCTGTTCCTGCCGAACATGCTTGATGACCATTATAGCCATCGAATAACTTCTCAGCAGTCAAACTTCGTCTTTTATTTTGACTACATATAAAAAGCAATTTCATTCCAATTTTTCACCTCGTAAAAACTCCCTAATCTCATCCCAAGCCAACTTCGACTCCGGATACATATTCATCCCTTTTTGGAAGATATGAAACATACCAGGATAAATGTGCATGCTAACCTCCACTCCCGCTGCCTTTGCCTTGTCCGAAACGGTAACGGTATCCGAAAGCAACATCTCGCAATCTCCCACCTGCATTAACATTGGTGGAAATCCTTCAAACTCTCCAAACACTGGTGAGATGTATGGATTTTCAGGACTGTCATTGCGATAATATTCATTTTGAAATACCACACTGTCCTTCGTTCCGCCAAATACCGGGTCAATATCAAATTTGTCCTCGTAGGACGCACCAGTACAGGTAAGGTCTGCCCACGCAGACATGGTAATGATACACCTTGGCATCGGCATATTGTTATCTCTAAGATATAGGCATAGAGCAAGTCCTAACCCTCCGCCTGCGGAATCTCCTGCCACTACGATATCACTACCTCCGTATCCCTGCTCTAATATCCATTGATATGCTTCTAATGCATCTTCTAATGCTGCTGGATATGGACAAGCTGGAGCAACACGGTAATCGATGGTTAGCACATCCATACCACCACTGACATCCATATACTGCACTGCCATATCGCGGTAAGAGTTATTCATATCCAAGTAATAGCCACCACCGTGAAGCTGGAGAATGATACCTTTTTCGTTCATGGCATATCCCAATGTTACATCCGCGTTTTCATTTTGTTCAACAGGGTTTCGCTCCCTTAAAAGCTCCATGTGAAAGGTTTCCATCTCTATTCCAATTAACTGTAGCTGCTCAGGACACTTCCAATCCCTTGCAAATAGCTTTTCCCGTAATTCACTCTTCGGACCATTTTCTGCCACAGGGGAAAGGTGGTTCGCCATCTCCACCATTTTTCTCGCCATGCGGCCACGAACACTGATTTTATTCTCCATGTTTTTCTTCCTTTACAGAATACATAATCTATCTGAACAGTTCACGTCATATCCTTCTATTGTACTTTTCATTATATGATATGCCTGTTCACACATATAATTGTCCCTATACATATAACCGTCCCTACACATGAAACCGTCGCTTCAGCTCTCTTGTAATTTCTCTATCCCCAAAGATAATGGTTCCAAGCAAATAAATGCCTGTCACACCGGCGCAGGTCACCGGCAACACAATGTTGGTAATATACCCCACAAAATACAGACTTATGATTGCCACACTGCAAAGGGCAATCAGCAAAAGCAATAAAGTATAGCTATACCAGTGCTGTCTATTTAACATCATAAGGAAAAATACAATGGCATCTCCAAATAATATCACCCCTGGAATCGCATATTTCAAAGACCAATTATGCATACCTGTAAAATAATCAATTCCAAATATTAACAGCATCGTGAGAATCAACTGCAAACCAATCTTTGCCGCATATCCTGCATCATGGTTAATCCAGTACACCATGGAAAGATATATATATATCATGGCAACAATGCAGATACCCGACCACCAAAAATGTGGTGTAGTAAAACGATTAATTACTACCAATCCAATTCCTGTTAAAATGAACAAAAACAATATAAGACGCATAACAAAATGAAGTCTCTTGGTACGTTTTCTCACGTCCGGATAAGGAGACTCTGCGGGTATGCGTGTATCAATTGCTTGTCGTTCTTCCTCACTCATTTCGTCCAACACACTATGACAGAGCGGACACACTTCTGTGTTATCATATACAATTACATTACAATGTCTGCATTTATTCATACATTACCCCATTACTTTCTATTGAAACTGTTACACCATCCTCGGAAAGCTTTTCAAAAAAGCCTCTTTGAACCGCTGTATCCATCAGCACCGAACTAAATGTAAATGTCAGCACACCGTTATAGGAACAAACAGTGCCCTTCATATTCTGTCCCTTGGACATGGATAGTATCGCAGTGAAATTATCTACATACTGCTGGTATGGCTCTTTAAGCTCGATATTACCAATGTTGGTTACGGTAGCGGATGTAGCCTTTGCCGACATACCATACACCTGCTTTAACACAAAATTCTTCAGCACCAATGGAACTGCACGAAGAATCCATTTCTTTTCATTGGACACATTGTAGGACATAATGTTGTCCAGATTCTCTGGCGTCACCTGTTCCTTCAAATCCTTTGCCACAATCTCTAGCACTTCCTCAAAGGTATAATCCTCCCGTTCTGGTTGAAATGTAGCGAACACCATGGCAAAGAAATTCTTCATGGTGTGGGAATTATAGTAAGGTCTCAAATTCACCGGCACACAGCAGCGAATTGGATATTTACTCGGCTGACATTTCAAGTAATTTTTATATATCGCATACACAAAGGTTCCCACCAAATATTGATTAATGGTAACTCCGTAGGACTTGCTGGCACATTTTAATTGGTCAACTGGCAAGTACCCATGCATCACGCCCATTTCTCCCTTTGGTACACGCTCGCCAGTAAGAGTAAGTGCCTTTTCTGACTTATATACCTTAGAATGTCCCTTCTTAAAGTTTTTCACATAGCTGTCTTCCTTATCCAAGAAAATGCCTGCGGAAATCTTATCCTTGTCATGCTCCAAAATCTCTGGATGACGAAGACGCAGATACTGGTATACCAATTCCTTTAAGAAAATGAGTCCGCCGGCACCATCCGTCAACGCGTGGAACACCTCTAGGTTAATTCTGCATTTATGATAGGTCACACGGAACATATAGTGATGATTTCTGCTCTTATCTATATATGCTCCCGGATGGGAATACTCCTCCCTTACAATCGGTGCAGGATTCATATTCTCCTCAAAATAATACCAGAAAAATCCCATACGCAAGCGCATGCGAAAGATGGAAAACTGCGGCAAGATACGGTTTAACGCTTCCTGCAGCAACACGCGGTCAATTTCCTCTGTGAGATTCACCGAGATACGATACACATTGGTCATGTCCTCATTGGCAATCACGGGAAAGAGATTGGCGGTGTTGTCTAGCTTATCCCATGCAAGCTGTTCCTTGCGTAGAGTCTTCTTGTCTGCTTTCTTATCTGCCTTGTGCTCCACCTGCTCTGTATTCTGTTTGTTTGTTACATTTTTCTTTTCTTTTTTCATGTTGTTGTCCTTATATATAATTTTTATTCCCTTGATAAAAAAGATTTATTGCTCACTCTAATTTATATATTCAGCTAATCTTCGAAATGATATCCTTTTCATTCTGCTTTGCAAACTCACTCAATGAAT
>CAYTOQ010000042.1:0-20355 GCA_964439445.1 uncultured Clostridium sp.
ATATGAACAGAGTATTATTGGATGCGTCTTATCGAGAAGATTTGTTTAGGGAGTTTAATTTGTGATTTATAGGATAAAAATATTTTCATAAATTTTTATAAAAAACACTTGAAGGTGACGTAACGTCACCTTTTATAATGCAAATAACTGATAAAAATGTGTATACTAATCTTTAATTTTTATAATATACCGAAGGAGGTAATTTTTGATGAAAGGTATTATTTTAGCAGGTGGTTCAGGCACCCGTCTTTATCCACTGACAAGAGTAACTTCAAAACAGTTATTACCAATTTATGACAAGCCGATGATTTATTATCCGATGTCAGTTTTAATGAATGCAGGCATTAGAGAGATATTAATTATTTCTACCCCACAGGATACACCAAGATTTCAGGAGTTGTTAGGAGATGGTCACCAGTTTGGTGTGGAGCTTTCTTATGCTGTACAGCCAAGTCCAGACGGATTAGCGCAGGCGTTTATCATTGGTGAGGAGTTCATCGGTGATGACACGGTAGCTATGGTGCTTGGAGATAACATCTTCTCTGGACATGGTTTGAAGAAACGCTTGAAAGCAGCAGTTGAGAATGCGCAGTCCGGAAAGGGTGCGACTGTGTTTGGATACTATGTAGACGATCCGGAACGTTTTGGTATTGTAGAGTTTAATGCAGAAGGAAAGGCAATCTCAATCGAAGAGAAACCAGAGAAACCAAAGAGCAACTACTGTGTAACAGGCTTGTATTTCTATGATAATAAGGTGGTAGAATACGCAAAGAATTTGAAGCCTAGTGCACGTGGAGAATTAGAGATTACAGATTTGAATCGCATCTATCTTGAAAACAACGAGTTGAATGTTGAACTGTTAGGACAAGGCTTTACCTGGTTAGATACCGGAACACATGAAAGCTTAGTGGAAGCAACGAACTTCGTTAAGACGATTGAAGACCATCAGCATCGCAAGATTGCATGCCTAGAAGAAATTGCTTATTTGAATGGCTGGATTACTAAGGAAGATGTGATGGAAGTCTACGAGCTGTTGAAGAAGAACCAATATGGACAATACTTAAAAGACGTCTTAGATGGCAAGTACTTAGATGTATTACACTAAAATATAACAACGAACTTTAATAAAGTAAATTCTAGTGTTTGTGTAACTGCTATAACAGTGAATAGAGTAGAAGTATACAAACAAAGATAGTATTTATTCGAGAGAGGAGATTTTTATTATGACTATTATTGTAACAGGTGGAGCAGGATTTATCGGAAGTAACTTTGTATTTCATATGTTGAATAAGTACCCAGATTATCGTATCGTTTGTTTGGATTGCTTGACTTACGCAGGTAATTTATCCACACTCGAGCCTGTAATGGATAACCCGAATTTCCGTTTTGTGAAGGAGAGCATTACAGATAGAGAAGCAGTTTACAAATTATTTGAAGAGGAAAAGCCTAATATGGTTGTTAACTTTGCGGCAGAGAGCCATGTTGACCGTTCAATTGAGAACCCGGAAGTGTTCTTGGACACCAATATTAAAGGTACTGCAGTATTGATGGATGCTTGCCGTAAGTATGGTATTGACCGTTATCATCAGGTTTCTACAGATGAGGTATATGGTGATTTGCCACTTGACCGACCAGACCTTTTCTTTACAG
Source organism: uncultured Clostridium sp. (assembly GCA_964439445.1). GTDB lineage: Bacteria > Bacillota > Clostridia > Lachnospirales > Lachnospiraceae > CAG-590. Next base: position 1,651 of record CAYTOQ010000042.1, read on the forward strand.
AAGAGACACCAATTCATACAAGCAGCCCATACAGCTCATCTAAGGCTGGTGCGGATTTATTAGTATTGGCGTATCATAGAACCTATGGTTTGCCTGTGACAATCAGCCGTTGCTCGAACAACTATGGTCCATATCATTTCCCAGAGAAGTTGATTCCATTGATGATTGCGAATGCGTTAAATGACAAACCACTTCCAGTATATGGAAAGGGTGAGAATGTACGTGATTGGTTATATGTAGAGGATCACTGTAAGGCGATTGATTTGATTATTCATAAGGGCCGTGTTGGTGAAGTGTATAACATTGGTGGACACAATGAGATGACTAACATTGACATCGTTAAGATTATCTGTAAGGAATTGGGTAAGCCAGAGAGCTTAATTACTTATGTGGCAGACCGTAAAGGTCATGATATGCGCTATGCGATTGACCCAACAAAGATTCACAATGAATTAGGCTGGTTGCCGGAAACTATGTTTGCGGATGGTATCAAGAAGACAATTCAATGGTATTTGGATAACAAGGAATGGTGGGAAATAATCATTTCTGGCGAGTATCAGAATTATTACGAAAAGATGTACGGCGATCGTAAATAGTATGTAATCGTTTTAATTATTTGAAAAGCTAGTTGTCAAAAATGTTATGAAACAAGGTTAAAAAAGAAAAGGTGACAATATGAAGGTTTTAGTTACAGGCGTGGCAGGACAGTTAGGTCACGATGTTATGAACGAATTAGCGAAACGCGGTATAGAAGGTATTGGCAGTGATATTGCAGATAGGTATTCTGGTGTACAGGATGGAACAGCGGTTACTACAATGAAGTACGTTCCGATTGATTTGACCGATGGGGAATCAGTAGAGGCTAGAATTATATTTGAGCAGCCGGACGCAGTGATTCACTGTGCAGCATGGACCGCAGTAGATGCTGCGGAGGATGAGGAGAATCAGGCAAAGGTAAAAGCCATTAACTTTGGTGGCACAAGAAATGTTGCAAAGGTGTGTGCTACATTAGATATTCCAATGATGTATATTTCTACAGACTATGTCTTTGATGGACAAGGTGAAGAACCTTGGAAGCCGGATTGTACAGATTATAAGCCACTTAGTGTGTACGGAAGTACTAAGCTCCAAGGTGAAAAGGCAGTAGCGGCGAACTTAGACAAGTTTTTTATTGTTCGAACAGCATGGGTATTTGGAGTGAATGGTGATAATTTTATCAAGACAATGTTGAATGTAGGGAAACAACATAATCAACTAAAGGTGGTAAATGACCAGATTGGTACACCAACCTATACCTATGATTTAGCTAGACTTCTAGTAGATATGATTCAGACAGATAAATATGGATATTATCATGCAACTAATGAAGGTGGGTATATTAGCTGGTATGAATTCACGAAGGAAATCTTCCGCCAGGCAGTAGAGCTTGGACATAAAGAATATAGTGAAGATAAGGTACAGGTTAATCCAGTTACCACAGAGGAATATGGTGTCTCAAAAGCAGCAAGACCATTTAATAGTCGCCTGGATAAGAGCAAGCTTGTGGAGAATGGTTTTGAGCCGTTGCCAACATGGCAGGATGCGTTAGCTAGATATTTAAAAGAGCTAGAGTTCTAATCGCTGTGTTTGGATTAGATGATATGGCATATAAAAGGAAATCTTCCACAAAAGTAATCTATAAGATTGATAAATAGAAAGTGAGTATGAAGATATGGGACAGATAAAAGTAGAAAAGAATGCTGGTGGCATTGAAGGATTATGTGTGATTGAGCCTACTGTACATGGAGATGCCAGAGGTTATTTTATGGAGACCTATAATCAGAAGGATATGGAGGATGCAGGTCTTACGATGAAGTTTGTTCAGGATAACCAGTCTTGTTCGGTAAAGGGTGTGCTTCGTGGTTTGCATTTTCAAAAAGAATTTCCGCAGGGTAAGCTTGTTCGTGTAGTAAAGGGCTCTGTATTTGATGTGGCAGTAGATTTACGAAAGAATTCAGAGACTTATGGCAAGTGGTTTGGTGTGGAGCTAACAGAAGAGAATAAGAAGCAATTCTACATTCCGGAAGGCTTTGCGCATGGATTCTTAGTATTATCGGACATTGCAGAATTCTGTTATAAGTGTACAGATTTTTATCATCCTGGTGATGAAGGTGGTCTTGCATGGAATGATCCTGAGATTGGTATCAAGTGGCCACAGCTTCAGGGTGAGTATGCTGGTTGCGCTTCAGCGGAAGGATATCAGTTAGAGGATGGAACGGCACTAAACCTAAGTGATAAAGACCAGTTATGGTTAGGCTTGAAGGATACATTTACATTTTAAGAGGAATTCAGAACAGCTCACACAAATTGTGTGGGCTATTCTTGAAATGAGTATAGGTAATTTAGGAGATTAATGCGATGAATAAGATTGTGCAATTCTTACAGCGATATAGAGAGGTTATATCCTATCTCTTTTGGGGAGTTATGACAACGTTAGTTAGTTGGTTATCGTATAGTATGTTCGCACTTCTTTTTGAAAACCAAGTCAGTGTAATTTGTTTATTTGGTTTGGAGATGTCTATAGTTGTTTTTCTTGCAAACTTGTTATCTTGGATCTGTGCTATTTTATTTGCCTTTGTTGTGAATAAGCTTTGGGTATTTGAGAGTAAGAGCTGGAAGAAGAGTGTATGGCTTCCTGAATTCTGGAAATTTATATCTGCTAGAATTGTTACAGGCATTTTGGAAATTTTTGTTGTTCCACTATTGGTAAGTCTAGGACTAAATCAGACCATATTAGGCGTAGAGGGGATGGTCGCTAAGGTTTTAGTCAGCGTGGCGGTTGTAATATTGAATTATGTATTTAGTAAGCTGTTTATTTTCAAATAGGCAGCTTATTTATCTGTGCTAGATTATTTTGTAGATTTCGAGAGAATTATTTCATGAATGTAGTCAAATTGCTTGTTTTAGGGATGCGTTTTTGGTAAAATAGCACTATGAGTATTACATCAAGGGAGGTATACACTATGATGAAACAATGGGGAACGACGATTTGCAAAATCGCAACAGCAGCAATGTGCTTTGTAGGAGTATTTGCAATCTCTACAGAGGTCAATGCAACGAGCAATTATGATTATATTGTCACACAGGCAGATGCGACTGTTATTCCGAATGACAATGTGTCAGATGCTGACGGAATTCAGAATGTGCTAGATAAGGCAAAGGGTGCAACGGAAGTTGTGACAATCTATATTCCGGCAGGAACTTATCATGTGGACAAGGCACTTAGAATCTATTCCAATACACATTTAATTTTAGATTCTGCAGCCACTATTTATCGTATGGATAGTGCGATTGATAAAATGATTATTCACAATACAGATGAAAATGGATATATGGATCGTATTGGTGGATATGAGATGTCAAAAAATATTACCATTGAAGGTGGAATTTGGGATGGTGGTAATACCAAACTGGCAACAGATGCAACCAATATCATTCGTTTTGATCATGCAGAAAATATTACAATTAAGAATGCAACGGTAAAGAATACATATGATTGTCATATTATTGAGTTGGTAGCGGTGAAGAATGGTTTGATTGATAATTGTACTTTAACAGGCTTCCGCTATGCAAAAGGAAAAGAAAAGGATTATGAATATGCGAGAGAGGCAATTCAGTTAGAAGCAGCTTGGACCAATAATGAGAAGAATCTTGCGGATGAAGAATCCCATTGGGCAAAGGGAACGTATTTAGATGGGACAGCATGTCAGCAGGTTACCGTTAGCAATAACAAGTTTATTGATGTGCCTTGTGGTGTGGGACAACATCATTATGCAGAAAGTGGAAAGGGTCGTAATCAAAACATTACAATTACTGGAAATACCTTTAGCTGTGCCGACAAGTTCAAATATTGTAAGACTGCAATTACAGGCTGTGGTACGGATAATTTGACTATAACCAATAATACAGTAAAGGGTCCATATCGATTTGGTGTACATGTTTTAGGTTCTAGTGGTGTTACCATTCAAGGAAATAGCTTTGATAAGATTTCAATGAATGGTTTGATGATTGATAGTGGTACGATTACAGCAATTAAAGATAACACAATTAGCAATGCCAAGAAGCATGGTATGTCCATTGGAGGTGGAACCATTGCGGAGATTTCAGGTAATACAATCAGCAATGCAAAGCATAACGGAATTAGTGTGGATGATGGTCAGGTGACAAGCATTAACAATAATATAGTGACCAATGCTACCAAGCATGGTATCTCTATTGCGGGTATTGATGACAAGGCAAAAGGTGCTACTGTGACAGATGTAACCTATAACACCATTACGAAAGCGAAACAGAATGGTATTACTGTAGATGCAGGAAAGCTTACAAATTTGAATTTCAATACCATAACAAGTCCTGGTAAGCATGGTATTTCCATTGCGGGTAAGACAAAGAAATCTAAGGGTGCGACCATTACAAATATCAACGAGAATACAATCAATAAAGCGAAGCAGAATGGTATCAGTGTAGACGCAGGAAAGATTACGAATATTAATTTGAATGTAATTAAGAACGCAGGAAAACATGGTATTTCTCTTACTGGTACTTCTCCACAGAGAAGAGGTGGAACCATTAAGAATGTAACCGGAAATACAATTACCAAGGCAAAGTGGAATGGTATTAGTATGGATAAGGGTAAGGTAACTATCATTTCTCAAAATAAGATTACGAATGTGAGTAAGCACGGTATCTCTGTGGTTGGTGGAACTGTTGGAACGGGTAAGAAAAAGACCAATGGTGTGCTAGATAATACCATTAAGACTTGTAAGAATAACGGTATTACCGTGTCAGGAACAGCTAAGGTATCCACTGTCGGAAAGAATAAGATTACAAGCGTTAAGAACAACGCAATTTCTTTGACGGAAAAGGCAAAAGTACAAAATATTATTAAGAATACCTTGAAGAAATATGCAAAGCACGATATTTGGAACGGAACTTCTTGCAAACCAAAGATAGCTGGTAATAAGAAATAAGACATCAAAGAATATAATATAGACGTACATAGCAGATGAAAGCTGTGGTGAGATTGTAGATAAGAAGCAGGTTGTTTAATAACCTGCTTCTTTAAAGTTGATTTATTATATTGAAAAGATTATAATATAGAGTGGTTTTTGATATTTAGATGAGGTATTGATATTATGTTTGAGAAAATAAAAGTTTTTTTTACAAGACAACGAACAGATAAACAAATCTGCATTTTTATGTATAGTTTGTCGTTTTTGATGATGCTTGTATTGGGATTACCACTTAGTGTTTCTTATATTTTGGACGAAACTGGAACAGTTGCCAATGCAGCTTTTTTGGCGGGGAACAATTGGAATGATTGGGTGAATTCTACAGGTGGATATTTTTACAAGTATGGACAAGCACCTTTTTATTTTATATTATTTAAGCTTTTTTCAAATCCATATATATTATACAAGGGTATGATGGTAGTGAATGGAATATTTGTGGCATTTATTCCAGTACTCTCATATAAAATCTTGCGTAAGCACTTGAAGAGCGAAGATAAAAGTCAATGTACTTTACTTTCTTTGTGTACGGTGGTGGTTCCGGCGACTGTGTTATACTCCTTATATGCAAGAGGGGATGTTATGCTGATTGCGTTTGCGTGGTTTGCTCTTTACGCGATGCTAGAGGCGATGGATGCAAAGGAGAAAAAAGAACAGATTGTCTGGTCTTCCTTGACGGCATTTCTCAGTGTGTATATGTATATGTGTCATTCTAGAGGAATTGTGTTTGTTATTGCAGTATTTATGGTTATAATCGTTCTTCGTTTCTTTATGAAGAATAAGAATATCTGCTTTTCTGCTTATATCGTGAATGTCATTCTCTGGATTCTGGTGGATGACAGGTTAACTGCGTTCTTTAAGAATAGCATATGGGGAAGTGGCAACAAGAAGAATACGATTGAAAATGTAAATACGGATAAATATAGCAGTGTGTTTACTGCAGATGGAATAGAAACTATCGTGAAGAACGTGACGGGATGGTTATTTAATTCTTTTTTGGGAACCTTTGGTTTGGTTACACTTGGTTTGTTCTTTGCGGCGGTAGTCGTAATCTGCTTTGTTGCAAAGAAAAAAAATATTTCGCCGAAGGAGTTAGTGATTAATCTCTATGGACTTCTTATCTTTTTGGGCACAACTGCTTTGGGAATACTGTTCTTTTATGGTTCCAATTATAAGTTTGTGACTGGTGAAGCGGTAAAGAGAGCGGATCGTTTCTTATATAGCAGATATCTGTCCCCATGCTATGCCATTCTTGTATTCATTGCATTGTATTATCTGTTTATCAAAAAGGATTGCTTTGGATGTAAGACAAAGCTTGCAACTGTGATATCTAGTGGCTTGCTGATTGTGTACTGTAGAACCTGGCTTGGTAGTTTTGTGAATGATATTGAGTATTCATGGCGTAATACCATTGATTCTGCTTTTTTCTTTAACACCATTCGTTATGGAAATGATGCTAATGTTTTTGATGGGGTATCCACAGCATTGCTGAAGATGGCAGTGGTGTCATTTGTAATATTGTGCGTTTTGATTTTAATGAGTACCCGAATGAAGAAGTATCACTGGTGCTATGTAATGTTGGGATTATGTATGTTGTTAAGTCTAGGCGAGAACTATAAAAAGCTTCGATACAAGACAGATGTTCGCCCGATGTTAAGTGGTGGTAGTGTCATTACCTGGATGGACAATCTTGAGGATGAGACGAATATTTCGGAGAAGTTTAATGATGTATATGTGGATCAATCCTTCTCGAGACGCAAGATGCTTCAGCTTGGTATGCCGGAATATGTGGTGCATGTGAAAAAGTCAATACAACCAGAAGATGTAGATAATATGTTTATCATTGCTAAGAATTACGTATTGAATGAAAAATGGTTTGATGATGATTGTTATCTCTTCGCAGATTATGAATGGGATGACACATTGGCAACCGTCATTGTTAAGGGCGACGAATTAAAAGAAGCATTAGAGGAGGAAGGAATTGAATTAATTCCAATTCCGGAGGATTATACACAAAGAGAACTAGAAGATGCGTATCCTTCATTTGAAGAGGCAATTGAGAGAGTATTCAACTTCCAGATGGATGCGATTATGAATTAATGATGCTTATCAGCTAAGGATATACATAATGTTATAGTTTCGCAATTACCTATAGGATAAAATGAGAGGACCAAAGTATGATAGACAAAATTAAGCGTTTTGCCAATAAGAATAAAATATGCTATTACCTGATATATGTCTTGTTTAATTTGTATGGAGTGTTTTTTTCATTGCTCTGTTTAATAATGCGTATTTTTCCACTCAAGCAAAAGAAGATTGTCTGTTGCAATATGAAGGGAAAGCGATATGGGGATAATCCCAAGTATATATTGGATGAGATACTTCGACAGGGATTGGATTATGACATTGTATGGCTTATGAAATCAGAAACGGATGCAGATATGCCGGAGCAGATTCGTGTGGCAGCTTACAATCCATTTTCATTGGCTTATGAATTGGCGACAGCAAAGGTGTGGATTGACAGTAATACAAAGCCATTGGGCTTACTGAAGCGAAAAGGTCAGTATTACATTCAGACATGGCATGGAAGCTATGGGTTAAAAAAGATGTATGGTGATATTCCGGATAAGATGAATCTGTTTGATAAACGCAATGTACAGTATAATTCCAAGATTCAGGATTTGTTTGTATCCAACAGTGATTTCTATTCAGAAATCTATCGTAGAGCATTTTGGTATGAGGGTGAGATACTACAGTGTGGTAGCCCTCGAAATGATATATTTTTTACAGAAAATGAGGAATGTCTGAAAAAAGTACAAAAGTTTTTCGGTACACAGGGAAAACATATGGCACTTTATGCGCCGACCTACCGAAATGATTTTGGAACCGATGCGTATCGTTTGGATTTTGAGCGGTTACGTAGGAATTTCGAAAAACGTTTTGGTGGAGAATGGGTCATTTTGGTTCGATTACACCCACATAATATGATGGATGCGCAAGACTTCTTAGTATATAATGACACATTAATTAACGCTACCGGTTATAGTGTGATGCAGGAATTATTAGTTGCCTGCGATGTGTTGATATCGGATTATTCTAGCTGCATGTTTGATTTTGTAACGACCAAGAAGCCGTGTTTTATGTATGCATCGGATGCTGCACGGTACAAGGATGAACATGATTTTTACTTTGATATATATGAGTTGCCATTTCCGTTGGCAGAGAACAACGAGGAGATGGAAAAACGTGTACTAGAGTTCAATGAGGATATGTATCAAAATAAGCTGCAAGAAATGTTTACACAGGTTGGATTGTGCGAGGATGGAACAGCTTGTAAGCAGGTTGTGCAATGGATACAGAAGAAGATTGACACAGAGCAATAGGAATGTTGGTTCAATCAATTGCTTCAAAATAAAAGGATTGCAGAAGGACACAAAAATAAAATGGAGGAAACAAGATGAATATTGCAGTAATATTTGCTGGTGGAATTGGTCAGAGAATGAAGACTACCAATCGTCCGAAACAGTTTTTGGAAATGCATAAGAAACCAATTATTATCTATACATTAGAGCATTTTGAGAATCATTCAGATATTGACGCAATTGTGATAGCGTGTGTAGAGGAGTGGATTCCGTATCTGGAAAGCTTGTTAGAAAAGTTCCACATTACAAAGGTAAAGAAGATTGTTCCAGGTGGTGAGACTGGACAGATGTCGATTTACAATGGTTTGGCTGCGGCAAAGGATGTGGCAGGAGAGGAAAAAAGTGTAGTTTTGATTCATGATGGCGTACGTCCATTGATTGATGAAAAGGTGATATCCGATAATATTGCTTGTGTGAAAGAGAATGGATCAGCAATTACCAGCGCAATTGTAAAAGAGACCATAATGGTGGTAAAGGATGATAATTCTATCGATTATGTGCCGGATAGAGCACATTCTCGTGTGGCAAAGGCACCACAGAGCTTTTGGCTAGATGAAATATTAGCTGTACATAAGAAGGCTCAAGATGAAGAACGATATGATTTTATTGATTCCTGTACGATGATGAAGCATTATGGTCATACTCTGTTTTTGATTGATGGTCCCTATGAGAATATCAAGATTACGACACCAGATGATTTTTATACGATGCGAGCGTTGTTAGATGCACAGGAAAATGCACAGATTTATATGGATTAAGGAGAGAATATGAGAGTAGCAGAGGATATTTATTTGGAAGATAATTATAATATTGCAAAGAATGAGGCGGTTGATTGGAATCAGTTAAAGGATAGTATCATTTTAGTAACAGGGGCAACGGGATTAATTGGAACCACCTTGATTCGAGGTTTGATGGAGCGAAATCAATCTTATGCTGCCAATTTAAAGGTGGTTGCTTTAGTGCGTAATAAAGAAAAAGCAACTCAATTATTTTCCTCATATATCAGCAAAGGCTGGCTTGAGCTATTAGTAGGCGATGTAAATCACCTACAAGATGTGGAAAGTACGGTTGATTATATAGTGCATGGTGCAAGTGTCACTTCTTCTAGAGACTTTGTGGACAAGCCTGTGGAAACGATATTGACTGCCATTGAGGGAACGAAAAATATTTTGGAATTAGCGAAAAATAAGCAGGTTAAGAGTATGGTGTATATGTCTAGTATGGAGGTGTATGGTACACCGCTTGATGATGAACCGTTAACGGAGGAGCGAATGGGATACTTGAATCCATTGGCAGTTCGAAGCTCTTATTCGGAAAGCAAGCAAATGGTAGAGAATCTTTGCGTAGCGTATTGTTCGGAATATAAGGTTCCGGTTAAGATTGTTCGTTTGACACAGACCTTTGGTCCGGGTGTTGCGGCGGATGATGGAAGAGTGTTTGCTGAGTTTGCTAGATGTGCAGTTTCAGGTAAAAATATTCGGTTGCAGACAGCGGGATTAACACAAAGGATGTATCTCTATACCGCAGATGCCGCTACGGCATTGTTGACAGTTCTCACAAAGGGTAAAAATGGAGATGCCTACAATGCGGCGAATCGAGAAACCTACTGCTCGATTAAGGAGATGGCAGATTTGGTGGCAGAGAACTTTGGAAAGGGTTCCTGCAAGGTGGTAATTGATATTCCGGACACGCCAAACACCAGCTATAATCCAGTATGTCATGTTTATTTGGAGTGTAAAAAACTAGAGGAATTGCAGTGGAGAGCAATGACCGGTTTAGTAGATATGTATGATAGAATGATTCAGTGTATGTAAGATATAAAGTGCCGATATGGAGGTTTTTATGCAAGCGGATTTTTTGCAGGAGGAGATTCGATGTGAATTCCTTGTTTCTGAGAAAAGAAAAAAGATATGGTTTAAGCAAATAGAATTAATTCAGGAATTTCAGAGAATCTGTGAGAAATACAATTTAAGATATTTTGCATCCAATGGGACTTTGCTTGGTGTGATACGTCATAACGGGTTTGTGCCATGGGATGATGATGTGGATATTGTGATGCCGCGAAAGGATTACGAGAAGCTGCTAGAGGTGGCGAAGGAGGAATTGGAAGCTCCGTATTATATGCAGACTGCAATGACACAGCAGAATTATTACCGCAATTATGCTAGACTTCGCAATCGGGAAACAACGGCTATGCCGTATCGCGATTGGAACAGAGAATGTTGTAATGGTATCTTTATTGATATTTTTCCTATGGATGGTTGCTTTAAGGCTGGCTTTCCGGACAAATTACAACAGCTATCTGTCAAGGTGCGCTGTGCATTAGCCAATACCTATGTGTATTATCCGGAATTTAGCAGATATCGTTTTTTACGAGCAATTTTATATAGAATAGCTAAGGTTTATTGCAAGATATATGATTATGAAACCTTGCTTCGTAAGACGGAACAGGTTAGAAGCAGGATTTCTTTTGATGAGGCTGAGGTGATTTGTCAGATTACGCACGGCAGTAGCTTTTTGAAATTTCCAAGACATTATTTTGACAGTGCAATTATGATGGATTTTGAGTATATTAAGCTGCCTGTTCCAAAGGAGTATGATGCGATATTGAGAACCCACTATGGAGAGTATATGGAACTACCTCCTGTGGAGAAGCGGGGACAGCATCATGAAATACTATTTGATCCGGATAAGCCATATACAGAGTATATAGGCAAGCTTACAAAGGAAGAGGCAAAGGATTTGTTGAATAATTATTAGATGGTGAAGTAGATGGCGAAGCAAAGACAGTGGAAGGATATCTGGGAAGTGTTCAAAGCATTAAATGAAACATGCAATTATATCATTCTCAGAAATTATGAAGAATTAGAAAAAGGGAATATGCTGATGGATGAGCACGATGATATTGATTTTTTGTGTGATGATCAGCAGAATATGAGAGAGTTGCTAGGGGCGGTATATCGTCCGATTACTGGTAATTTTGATCATTTTTTCATTAGTGTGGGCGGAGAGCAGGTAAAGATTGGGATTCGTTATGTGGGAGACTTGTATTATGATACCGAGTGGGAGCAGGCGATGCTTGCACACCGAGTTTGGAATCAAGCCGGATTTTATGTAATGGATGAGGAGAATTATTTCTATTCCCTGTTATATCATGCACTTGTACAGAAGAAAAAGCTGTCCGAGGATTATGCAGGTCGCTTGCAGACTATGGGAAGTGCCTTTGGAGTGCATTTACAATCCGAGGAAGACTATGTGCGATGCTTAGAGGATTATATGTTAGAAAAGGAATATAAGGTATGTTATCCGGTGGATACGACAATTCCTTTTCAGAAAAAGAGCATACAAAGAGTTGAGATTGTTGGAAAAGAAGCCTGGAAAAAGAGAAAAAAGAGACGAATTATCATTCGTGGGTTAAGATATATCTATCGTAGAATTAGGAGGCACTAGATATGGGTGAGAGATTGTACGACATTTCGGAGATACAATTAAAGGATATGAGTTTGAAAATTGAACTAAATGACGGCACGGCGGAATCGAAAAAACCGCAGTATATTCATTTACAAAATGACCGCTTTCGTCTTGCATTATCGGATAGTGAATATGTACAGATGGCAATTGCGATTCGGACGGCGAGTAAGAAGCTCAGTAAAAGAAAAGGATTAAATGTGGAGAGATAAAAATGGAAAAGAAGTTAGAAAATCTATATAACGCCCTGATGGAAGAAGGACTGAAGGTTGCGTTATTGGATATAGAAGAAAACTTGCTTCGTATTCTAGTGGATGCGGAGCAAAAGGAACAGTATGTACAATTGATAAGAAAATTAGGTTGGCAGCAACAAAAGGATACATCAAAGGATTTGTATCTGTATGGAATGGACCATTTTCTCTATTTTACAATGGAAAATGTGAAGCTTGTTGTATGTTGTCAGTTGGCCTGCCGTTCAACATTGAATGGTGAATGGGTTCCGTTAGACCGTAAGATTAATAATTATGCGTTGGAACGAGTTGTAACGGAAAATGCTGCTGTAATGCCTGTGCCGGCGGCAGAGGACTATTTGTGTTATCTCTTGGCAAAATGTGTCTACACAGAAGAAGCGTTTTGTAAGGAAGATATTGCACGAATTGAGAACTGCATGAAACAGGTGAAAGAACCACAGTTGTCGGATAAGCTTGAGGGTGTGTTCTTCTATTTTACGAAAAATATTTTAGAAATGATAAATAAGAATCAGTATGATGAAATTGTTGAGGCACTTTGGTGCTATTCCGATTATTAGGAGGCTAGAGGATGAGTAATCCAGGAGTAATTACATTAACAGAAAAGGAAATTAGTGCAAGTAAGCGTTTTCGAGTGGAGGATAATTTGGGTGAATCGATACACTTTCATTATAACGATATCCGTATTGATTTGACGATTCAGGAGTTATTGTATATTGGTAAGGTGTGTGACGAGTCTATCTATGATTTGGTAAAGGCGCAGGATTTTAATTTAGATGAGTATGATGGAGATTTCCTGAATGCATATTCTCAGTGTTTTATGGACTTAGAAAGTGTAACAAAGGATACAGTGTCGGTGAAGGATTTGTATGTGCAGACGAAGAATGCACTTCATTTACCGGTGCGCAGAAAACTTAAGCATGCTTTGGCAAAGAAGCTTGTTGAGAAGAAGGTTCGAAGAAGTAGATATGACGTAGATAAGGAAAGCTATCCGGTTGTATTGTTTAATGATAATAATACAGTAATGTATGGACAAAAACAGGTAGCTAAGCTTTTTTTGGAGAATGAACAAGAATCGGTTCCGGTGTTGCGTATGAATTTCGAGAAAGGTAAATACAGTGTTTCGAAGCATCCGTGGATACCATTTCTGTTTAAATGGAATAAGAAAAGATTCATTAAGGTAGCCAAAAAGGCCGCTATGAAATTATTGAAGTAAGGGATGAAACCATGAGTGGAATAAAGAATAACAAATTAGTAAAAATCTGGCTAGGAATGTCGGTGGCAGTGCGGACATCTATTGCAATTATGATTGCCAGTTTTTTTCAGTCGGGAATGAAGCTATTATTCGTTCCGGTATTCACTCGAATGATGACCACCTCAGAGTATGGTGTTGTAACTGTATTTGATTCGATTCAGACGACGCTTGGAACGATCACAATGTTGTCCTTGTCGGCAAGCTGTTATAGTCGCGGTATGCAGGAATTTAAGGAAGATAGAGATCGATTTACGTCTTCGTTGTTACTGTTATCTAATTTATGTACATTGACGGTAGGAGTGTTCTTTGTTATCTTTCATACGCAGATGTCAGAGCTTTTGAATCTCTCTGAGCTATTGTTGTTTGTAATGTTTTTGAACTTTATGTTTATGCCGGCATATAGCTTTTGGATTGCCAGACAGCGCTTTGAGTATCGTTACAAAGGAATGCTGATAGCAACAATCTGTATCAATACACTTTCTCCACTTGCATCGGTATTTATTATTATGAATGTATCCGGTGATAAAGCGGTGGCGAAGATTATAGGTGCAGAGATTATTTTGATGGTGGCATATATTTCGTTATACATATATACCTTTGTCAAGAGCCGTTGGAAGATTAAATGGTCCTATGTAGTATACGGTTTGAAATTCAATATTCCGTTAATACCGCACTATGCATCACAACAGATTTTATCAAGCTGTGACCGCATTATGATATCTTCTATGATTGATAGTGCCAGTGCTGGTATCTATGGTTTGTCTTATCAGGTTGCCAGTGTGGTTCGGATTATTTGGACTTCGATTAACACAGTATTGGTTCCTTGGGAATATGATAAGATTGAAGCAGGAAAGATTGAAGATATTAAGCGATTAACCAGAACGCTGATTGTGTGCTATGGTGTCGTGTGTGTGGCGATTATGTTCGTGGCACCAGAGGTGATTTATATATTTGCACCATCCTCTTATCATGAGGGAATCTATGTGATTGCGCCGGTTATTGCAGGTGTATTTTTTACGGGATTATACAGTTTGTTGGCTATATTAGAATTTTACTATAAGAAGAATGTATATGTTATGATAGCCAGTACCATTGCAGCGTTATTGAATATATTACTGAACTGGATATTTATTCCGATTTTTGGTTACCAGGCAGCGGCGTATACGACATTAGTTTGTTATGTAATATATGCGTTATTGCATGCGTTTAATTTGAAAAGATTGAAGATTGATCATTTTTATGATATGAAAGCGATTTTCTTCTTGTCGGTATTTATGATTGTGGTAAGTATTTTGGTTGCACAGACTTATGACGGAATTGTGTTACGTTATTTGTTGTTATTGCTAATTATCGTGATTGCGTTTATTAAGCGAAAGATGTTACTAGAAACCGTTTTATCTCTGAAAAAGAAAAAGGAGAAATAATGCAACAGTATAAAGATAAAAAAGTATTGTTCATAACAACGAAGAATCTAGATTATTTGCGAAATACGCAGGAAATTAATCTCTTAAAGCAAAGTGGAGCAAAAGTAGATATAATTGGTTCTGCTGCAAGAAGTTATCCCAAGAGGTTGATTAAGGTGTATTGGGAATTGTTGTGGAAAAAATGTAAATGCTACGATGTGTTTT
This sequence comes from uncultured Clostridium sp., assembly GCA_964439445.1. Classification (GTDB taxonomy): domain Bacteria; phylum Bacillota; class Clostridia; order Lachnospirales; family Lachnospiraceae; genus CAG-590. Next base: position 16,720 of record CAYTOQ010000042.1, read on the forward strand.
TTGTAGGCTTTGCGCCGCAGCTAATCGTTCCTTTTTTTAAGTGGAAGTTTGCAAAGAAAGAATTGGTGATTGATTTCTTCATTTCAATGTATGATACCTTTGTGTTTGACCGAAAGAAATTTAAGCAAGGAAGTTTGGCTGCAAAACTATTAAAATGGTTGGATACGGTGGCAATTCATCCTGCTGATACTGTGATTGTAGATACGAAAGCCCATGGTGAATATTTTGTGGAAGAGTTCGGTGCTTCTCATGATAGGTTGAAGGTGTTATATTTAGAGGCGGATAAGGAGATTTTCTATCCGAGACCACAGGAAAAACCGGAACGGATGCAAGATACATTTACGGTATTATATTTCGGAAGTATACTACCTTTGCAGGGCTTGGATGTTATATTAGAGGCAATTGCCTTGTTAAAGGAGAATGCGAAGCTATATTTTATTGTGGTTGGTCCGATACAGGATAAGTTTGAAAAGCCGATGGGAGATAATGTAGAATATCATGATTGGTTGTCGCAGGAGGAATTAGCGCAATATATTAGTTTTTCAGATTTGTGTTTGGCGGGACATTTCAATAAAGAAATTAACAAGGCTCTTCGGACGATACCCGGTAAAGCATACATTTATGAGGCGATGGAAAAGCCTATGGTATTAGGCGATAATAGGGCAACTCGTGAGCTGTACCAGGAGGATATGCCAGGCATTTATTTTGTGGAAATGGGAAATGCTAAGGCATTGGCGGAGAAAATAACAGAGATTGCACAAAAAGCATAGAACAGATTCTACAAAGACATTGACAAAACACAAAAGAGAAAGTAACATCAGTTTTGTTGAAGATGAATTAGGAGGCAAAAGATGAAATTAATTATACAGATTCCTTGTTTAAATGAAGCAGAAACCTTGGAAATTGCATTGAATGATTTACCAAAGCATATTGATGGAATTGATGAGATAGAGTATTTGATTATCAATGATGGTAGTAAGGATAACACGGTAGAGGTTGCAAAAAATTGGGGCGTTCATTATGTGGTGAACTTTAAGCAGAATAAAGGTCTTGCAAAGGGCTTTATGGCTGGCTTAGATGCCTGTCTTCGCAATGGCGCCGATATTATTGTGAATACCGATGCAGATAACCAGTATTGCGGAGAAGATATCGAGAAGATTGTTCGCCCAATCTTAGATGGAAAAGCGGATATTGTAATCGGAGAACGTCCAATTGATGATACAGAGCATTTTTCACCACTGAAGAAAAAACTGCAGCATATCGGTAGTTGGACAGTTCGTGTTGCTTCTAAGTCAACGATTCCGGATGCTCCAAGCGGTTTTCGTGCATATAGCAGAGACGCGGCTATGCGTTTGAACGTGGTGAATCAGTACACCTATACATTGGAAACGATTGTACAGGCTGGTCATGAGAAGTTTGCTATGACTTCGGTACCAATTCGTACCAACGCGGAGCTTCGCGAGTCGAGACTGTTTAGCAGTATGTTTGGTTATGTAAAGAAATCTATGGTAACCATTATACGTTCCTTTATGATGTATAAGCCGTTGCGTTTCTTTGGTATTATCGGAACTGTTTTATTTGTATTAGGCTTGATATTAGGTATTCGATATGTGGTATTTATCCTTGCTGGAGCAGCGGGTGGACATGTGCAGTCTTTGATTTTGGCATCAACCTTGCTGATGATGGGATTTATGACATGGGTAATCGGTATGCAGGCGGATATAATTGCAGCAAACCGGAAGATTTTAGAGGATATCCAGTATCATGTTCGAAAAATTGATTATGATAACGATATGAAAGAAAAAAAGAAAGATTGATGTATCAAGGAGTATGGATTCACATTCCATACTTCTTTCATTAAGTGATTGCGTAACGATGTAGCTTTCTGTTTGTTTTTCAATCTGTGTATTAGAGGAGTTCATTATGAGTGAAGTTTTGGTTTCGGTAGTAATGCCGGCATACAATTGTGAAAAGTATATTGGGGAAGCGATAGAATCCGTGTTAGAACAGAGGATTCCCTTGGAGTTGATTATTGTGGAGGATAGTTCAAAGGACCGTACGAAAGAGGTGGTGAGTAGCTATTTGCAGGATGAACGGATAACCTATATTCGCAATGAAAAAAATGCAGGTGTTGCAGCAAGCCGTAACAAAGGAATAGAGCTTGCAAAAGGAAAATATATCGCATTTTTGGATGCGGATGACAGATGGACGAAGGATAAGCTGGAGCGACAGGTGACATTTATGGAAGAGGGAGATCAAGTATTGTCCTCTACAGGTCGTGAACTGATTGATGAAAATGGTGATTCTACGGGGAAGATAATTGGTATCCCGGAGGAAATTGGATACAAAGATTTATTGAAGGGCAATGTATTGAATACCTCTGGAGTGATGGTGTTGGCATCGGTTGCGAAACGTTATCCGATGGGGCAGGACCATTTACACGAGGATTATATCATGTGGTTATCCATATTGAAGGAATGTGGTAAGGCTTATGGTATCAATGAACCGATGTTGCAATATCGTGTGATGAAGGGAACCAAATCAGGGAATAAGCTGAAATCTGCAAAAATGACCTGGGGCGTGTATCGTTATATGGGATTAAATATAATATGTTCAATCTATTATTTCATTCACTATGCCGTCCGTGGTGTGTTGAAATATCGTTAGTGAAACAGATTAGTAGGATGGCAGAGGGAATGCTTGAAAGTGTGAAGGAAATATGAAGAAATGCAATATTTCTTGTAAATTCTTACAACAAGTGGTATAATTTTGATGATTTTGTAATGTGAGCATTTTATGTTTCATACAATAGTATCAAGGATTGGTTCAGAATAGGATGGTTGTTCTGTTCTTTTCAATAACTATATTATAGGTTAGAGATGCAGGAGGATAATATATGTGTGGTATTGTAGGATATATTGGTAAGGAGCAGGCAGCTCCAATTTTGTTAGATGGATTGGCAAAGCTTGAGTATCGTGGGTATGATTCAGCGGGTATTGCAATCTATAATGGTGAGGAAATTGATATTGTAAAGGCAAAGGGAAGACTTCAGGCATTGAAGGATATGACAGCGGATGGAAATAGTGTGAAGGGTACATTAGGAATCGGTCATACGAGATGGGCAACCCATGGTGAGCCTTCGGTTTCTAATGCGCATCCTCATTTTAACAAGGACAAGACCATTGCAGTTGTACACAATGGTATCATTGAGAATTATCAGCCACTGAAGGAAAAGATGATTGCTAGAGGTTATACGTTTGTTTCTGAAACAGATACAGAGGTAGTGGCGCATATGTTAGATTATTATTACAATGGTGATCCGTTACAGGCGGTTGCGAAGGTAATGCACCGTGTTCAAGGCTCTTATGCTTTGGGAATAATTTATAAGGATTTTCCGGATAAGATGTTTGCAGTGCGTAAGGATTCTCCATTGATTGTTGGTCAGTCGGAAGATGGTAATCTCATTGCATCGGATGTTCCGGCTATTTTGAAATATACAAGAGAGGTGTATTTCATTGAAAACCGTGAGATTTGTGAGCTGTCTAGAGAGGGAATTCATTTCTTTAATGAGGATATGGAGCCAATTCAAAAAGAGACAAAGACCATTGAATGGGATGTTGAGGCCGCAGAAAAAGG
>CAYTOQ010000043.1:0-20114 GCA_964439445.1 uncultured Clostridium sp.
GTTTGCAATTGCATATCGTGTTTCATAAACATAGCTCTCACGCATCGCAATATTGTAATAGTTTTGCTCAGCAAGTGGCATTCTTAATATTTGTAAAAGATAAGTAGATAAATAAGAAACATTCATCTCATCAGGACAAGATTCTACGTTATCAATCTCATAATTGCTCCAGATTAAATACGGCGTCTCATAAGACAACTCTTCTTTCCCATCCGCTTTTAAAATATCGATAGCATAATTCGGAGCGTGATCACCAAAGAAAACAATCACAGTGGGCTCCTCTTGCTGTTTAAAATACTCAGTCAGCTTTTTTAACGCCTCACCAGATTTAGATATGCCTCCAACATATTCCTTCACACGTTGTTTTCTTTTTTCACTATAACCTATATTTTTATTGTATTCCACTTCAATATGATCTGCCGTATTCTCAAATTCTTCTCGATTAATCATAGCTACATGATTGGCAATCGACACACCAAAACAAAAAAATGGTTCCTCTTTGTTATTCTGTCTTTCCTCGTATCGGTAGATAATTTCATTAGTTAACGCATCATCTGAAATATATCCGCACATATCTGTGTATTTCATCCAAGAGCGGTCTATAAATTTATCAAACCCCATATTAGGATATGCATTTTTTCGATTCCAAAAGTAACTATCATAAGGGTGAATTGCCAATGTATAATACCCTTGTTGCTGCATATATCGTGCGATAGATGGCTGATTCTGATTGAAATATTCTTTGTAAGGACAAGAACCTGAATTCATCCCCTTAGAATTCCAACCGGTTAAAAACTCAAACTCCGAAAAATGTGTACTTCCTCCATATATATTAACCTTTGTTTTTCCCGAGACAATGCTGTCCTGTCGGACCTCTTCAAATGCCGCCATCGGATTCTCACTATAGGACAACACTCCTTCAAATTCATTCACATCAAAAAACGCTTCACTCATAATGACAATGACATTCGGTTTCACCTGTGAACTTGCATCACTCCCCTGTGTGCTTTCCTCACCCTGCGTTTCTTCTACAAGCTCCTTGCCACGTGCTACATATGTTTCATAAGAACGCATCGCTTTTTCAATGGTATAGGGTTCATCCAGATAGGACGTAAATATACTCTCCACAAAATATACGATTGGTCCCGTCTTATCTGCTGTCCGGGATTCAGTAAGCTTAGCTACCGCACTGCCCTTTATGTCCACAGCAGCAATCAAAACGAATACGATTGCAAGCATTACCAAGGTAATGCGACAGGTAGATAAATGCAGTGTATCCTTACAAATTTTCCGACTCAGCATATAATCCGCAACGATAGAGATTGCCAACAAAAAAATCCCCACAACAACACAAACCCAAAGCTCTGAAAAAACATTGAACTCCGCTACCCCTGCAACCTGAACAGCCTCTGACAGCTTTTCAAAATCAGATATCGTCACACATTCCTTTAAATTGACCCATTTCATATTGTTAATCACAGAGATAACAATCGTAACGGTTGCCGTCATCAAAAAAGAAGGGGTAATCCTTTTAAACAAACAAAATCCTGTCTGCAACATAAGATAAAAAAATAACAGATTATATATTAAATAATACAAATTATCTGTAGCCAACCATTTAGTCAAAATATTGTAGTCAGCAAATGTCACAGCTTGCATACCAAGCGCAAGCAAAAAAGCCTGCACTACAAGAATGACAGGCAATATCACTACACTTTCTAATTGTATGTATTTCTTAAACTGTTTCCTTTTCTCAAAACTCTTATGTTCTTTCATCACAACACAACATTCCTTTATAGCAATTATCCAAGCTCATATCAATATTTATTTAGCTAAAAACAAAGCAACTATTTCCACCCATCTAAGTTCTCTTTATAAAGGTCTTACTACATTTCGGGCAACGTACATTAATCTTGTTTTTCCCTTTTGGCAAACGGATAATCTGGCTACAAGAGCTACAGACAAAATAATAATATTCTGAATCCTTCATCGTTTTAATCTTCATTTTAACAGAAAGCTTTACAAATTTAACAAATTCCACATTACTTCCCATATAACGCATATATACATCATTTTCTTTTTTTCGCTTTTCCAAATTCTTTGAGAATACACGGATATAACATAGAACGATAAAAACTGCTCCGATTAAAATAAACCACTTGTTATTTGTAAATAAGGCAGCAACAACATATATGAAACCAATCAACATAATGAAGTTATTAAGCTCATCCAAACCACAACGTCTTTTCATTACTTCCCTCATATCTTTGCGAAACATAACAATATACTTTTTTAATAATCCCACTTAAATCCCTTCTTTCGCTCATATTCTTATCAAATCTTTTATTCATCTGTATCATCCACTACACAAAATAGCAAATCACAACATGAATTCCGCCATAACAACATTACTGACATCAATCCCTTTATCGCTTAAGTAGATTCTATCACCCTGTTCACTTAACAGTTCCTGTACTTTATACTTCTCAAGTACTTTCCCATAAACGCTTTCTATTTCCACACCAAAACGCTTCTTAAATATTTGCTTAGAAACGCCTTTAGTACAGCGCAACCCTAAAAACATAAATTCTTCCATTTCATCCTTACGGTTTAAAAAGTGCAAATCACGATAATAATCTCTCACAAATTCCAAAAACGCACTATCTTCATATTCATGATAACGTTTCATATTATAATTCTCTTCATCGCAAGAAAGATTCATACCTATTGTCATTCCCATAACCGATTCCATATCATCACACAAGACTTGTTCAAAATGATGAAATGCATTCGTATAGGAATCTTCTTGCATCCCCTCACACATAGAAAATCTTCCGATATACTCATCCATATTTTCCACACCATGAAAACGTATTTTTTCACAATGTCCATTGTCTAACCACACACTAAGATACGATGACGCTCCCAAACCAACACCCAAATATTCTCCGCCAGTCCAGTACACCAAATTATGACGACATGCATATCCAGACTTTGTATAATTCGATATTTCATATCGGTTATATCCACTATTTTTTAATAACAGCTTTGTCTTTGCATATATCTGTCGATCCATCTCCTCCGAGGGCAACAATTCCAATAAGGTATCATTATTATATAAAGGAGTTCCCTCCTCCACAATTAAACTATATGCCGATATGTGTTCGGGCTGTAACTCTACCACCTTTGCCAATGACCTCACATAAGATGCTTTTGTTTCACCTGGTAGTCCAGACATCAAATCCACATTGATATTACTAAATCCAACCTCTCTCGCACTGCTATATGCTGCAATAAATTGATCATAATTATGCACTCTCCCAAGCAGCTTTAACATATCGTCATTGGCACTTTGCAGCCCAATACTCAAACGATTTATTCCAGCTTTTCGATATGCAAACAGCTTGTCTTTTGTTAAGCTGTCCGGATTTCCTTCAATCGTAATCTCGGCATGCTCACCCACAACAAACACGTTCTGTATGGTTTGCATCACTTTCTCAATCAAAGAAGCGTCTACATAGGAAGGGGTGCCACCACCAAAAAATATGGTCTCAACCACATATTCTTTTGCCACTGCCTGATATGCTTCTATCTCCTTACATAACGCATCCACATATTGCTTCTGTCTGCTATAGCCACAGCCACCAAAAGACAAAAAATCACAATAGTTACATTTTGCCTTGCAAAAGGGAATATGCACATATAAACTTAATTCTCTTGTCGTAGATTTCTTCATTCTTTACTCATCCAGTTTTTATTATTCCTCATCCAGCTTCAACACACTCATAAATGCTTTCTGCGGAATCTCTACATTACCAATCTGGCGCATACGTTTTTTACCCTCCTTCTGCTTTTCTAAAAGCTTCTTCTTACGGGTAATGTCACCACCATAACATTTTGCAAGCACATCCTTGCGAAGTGCCTTCACAGTTTCCCTTGCAATAATCTTGCTACCAATTGCAGCCTGAATTGGTATCTCAAACAAATGTCTAGGAATCTCGCCTTTTAACTTTTCACACATCTTACGGCCACGTTCATATGCAGTATCCGCATGCACGATAAAGGAAAGCGCGTCTACTTCTTCCTTGTTAATCAGAATGTCGAGTTTCACCAAGTTAGAGCGAACGTAACCATTCAATTCATAATCAAAGGATGCATACCCTCTCGAACGGGATTTTAACGCATCAAAGAAATCATAAATGATTTCATTTAACGGCAAATCATACTTGATTAACGCTCTAGTTTCCTCCATATATTCCATACTCTTATACACGCCTCGTCTCTCTTGACATAGCTGCATAATCGCACCGACATAATCCTTTGTCACCATAATTTCCGCTGCAACAAATGGTTCTTCCATATAATCAATCATAGAAGGATCTGGCAAATTGGATGGATTCGTCAGCTCAATCATTTCTCCATCCGTCTTATATACACGATATATTACACCCGGAGCGGTAGTAACCAAATCAAGATTATATTCTCTCTCCAAGCGCTCCTGAATAATTTCAAGATGTAATAATCCTAAAAAACCACAACGATATCCAAATCCCAACGCCACAGACGTTTCCGGCTCATAGCTTAATGCTGCATCATTCAATTGAAGCTTTTCCAACGCATCTCTCAAATCTGGATATTTTGCACCATCCGCTGGATACATGCCGCAATACACCATCGGATTCGCTTTTTTATAACCCGGTAACGCTTCTGCACATGGATTATTTGCATCTGTTACCGTATCACCAACCTGCGTTTCTTTTACATCCTTCAAGCTTGCAGTGATATATCCTACCATTCCTGCGAAGAGCTCGTCCTGCGGAATAAACTGTCCCGCTCCAAAAATACCAACCTCAACAACTTCAACCGTTGCACCGGTTGCCATCATCTTAATCTGGGTTCCTTTACGAACCGAACCGTCAAACAATCGACAGAAAATGATTACACCCTTATAAGCATCATATTTACTATCAAAAATCAAGGCCTTCAAGGATGCCTCCGGATTACCTGACGGAGCCGGAATCTTTGTAACAATCTCCTCTAACACATCCTCAATATTAAGACCAGTTTTAGCAGAAATCCGAGGTGCATCCATTGCCTCAATACCAATAATATCTTCTATTTCATTTGCAACGCGCTCTGGCTCTGCGCTTGGCAAATCAATCTTATTGATGACCGGCATAACTTCCAAATCATTATCAATCGCAAGATATACATTTGCTAAAGTCTGTGCCTCTATTCCCTGAGCTGCATCTACCACTAATATCGCACCCTCACAAGCTGCAAGACTTCTAGAAACCTCATAATTAAAATCTACATGCCCCGGTGTATCAATCAAGTTAAAAATGTACTCTTCACCATTCTTTGCCTTATATACAATACGAACTGCCTGTGCTTTAATCGTAATACCACGTTCTCGTTCCAATTCCATATTGTCAAGAACCTGTGCCTGCATTTCACGGTCAGTTAATAACCCTGTTTTTTCTATAATCCGGTCAGCCAATGTAGACTTACCATGGTCAATATGTGCAATAATACTAAAATTACGAATTTTACTCTGGTCTAAATGTGCCATTTCTATCTCCTATCTTTTTCATCCTCACAGAAACTACATCAACTAAGCTATGCCATTATCTGATGTAGTCATACAGAATTAAGTATAGCACATTATTCTTTTTTGCTCAACACCTTATCTAGTATTGCCGCCAAGGGTTCCATAGCATTTTTCTCTTCCTGAAGCGTGTTATTTTGCGCGCCGACCTCAATCAAAGCAGCTCTCGGCATTACGTGTAAATTATAGCGCAGACTTCTAACATAGATTTTTCTTACATAATCCCCATAATATTCTTTTCCTGCCAAATACAACTGAAAACTAAATGCTAGATTGGTAAGCTTATTCGGGTTTTCCAGATAAGCAATTTCACCATTCATATTAGAACGGCTGACGCCATTTAAAAACATAATCTTTGCTGTCTTTTTCCCATTGATTTCTGTTACTAAATGCGTATCCTCATTTACTCCGTCTCTATGTAAGTCAATCACCACTTCAATGCTCGGATTTTCCGACAATATCTTCGACACTCCATTATAAGAATTCTCATAAGCCTTACTGCGATCTAACACTCCATCAATTACATCGTAAGTAGTCGTGTCATGATAGACAGCTATCCCATACTGCTCTTCTAATAGCTTTTTTAAATGCGCACCAACACCCACAATCGTATCCTCCTGATATCCTTCTCTGCTATCCACAAAGGTTTCAGAAGCATGCGTATGGTAAATTAATATTTTATACTCCTTCTTTTGGTCAACCGCATCAGAAGATGCAATCACAGGATTCCCCTTCAAATTTTCCACCGACAAATCCTGATCCAACAGATTCGTTATACTCAGTTCCTCATCTGTCATACTAGTATTGGTATCCACAACAAAGATTTTGCTCAACAAAAAGTCCGAATTACTCAGTTGCTCTCTTGTAAATGTTGTCCCACTCATACCTTGCGCCAACGTACTAACATTTTCCTCTATATTGGCAGCTTCCTCTTCTAAGGTAACAATATCTCCATTTACCGGAAGTTCTCCTTCATCCTCATAAAACCATTCTGGCACTTGATAATTCGTTGCATAATCAATTTCAGGATTTCCATATTCCTGCTCATATGTAAGTAGCGGCAACATCTGTGAATGAATTTCGAATAGTATATCATTTTTACTAAACGGTTCCTTTATCAATAACCATCCAAGCAACAATATGCATACCGCTATACGAGGTTTATTTAATTGTCCTCTATCCGAATACTTATTTTTTCTCATACCATTATTGTATTCGCGAAACTTTATTATTATTCCATATTCTATTAAGCGAGTGCGGCTTGATTGATTGCTTCCGAAATAGTGTAGCTAATCCTCTTTACCTCTTCATCTACATCCTTTGGTGTCACAAACATACTTTCCAAACTAGGTTTTACCATCTCACACGCCAACTGATATCTCTCTTCCTCATTAAATTTCTTAAGAACACTCTTTGCCGCCTGCTTTCCAATAGCATTTACCATAACATCCATAGCATCATTCACAATAGTCGGTACTGATATCACAGTCGGTACTCCAATCGCCAAAACAGGTATTCCAACACTTTCCTCATTAATTGCGTTTCTATGATTTCCAACACCAGAACCAGGAATTATTCCCGTATCTGACAATTGTATTGTCTTATTTAGTCTCTCCGTGCTTCTTGCTGCCAGCGCATCAATTACTATCAACAATTCTGGTTTTACTTCTCTTACCAATGCCTTTAATATCAAAGCTGCCTCCATCCCAGTCTGTGCCATTACCCCTGGCGCAATTGCACTAATCTCAACACTTTCTGAAATGATACCCTCCTTCAGCAAATGTCTTGTCACATATAGATTATCAATCACATAAGGTCCTAATGCATCTGCAGTTACCCCACGGTTGCCAAGCCCTGCCACCATAATGCGTTTTTTATTTCCAATAAATTGACTTAAATGACGCGCTAATACCTCCATCATAGGTTTATGAATTCCCTCGTCAAATTCTCTTAAATGCTCACATTCTAATGTGATATATGTTCCAATCGGCTTACCTAAACACATAGCCCCTTCTTCATTTTCCACCACAATCCTAACTTCCTTGATATCGGTATCTCCATTATTCTTTGTCATAACTTGTACACCATTGATTGGCTCTTCCCGTTGTATATCCTCTTTTAACTCCACTGCCAGATCCGTTCTGCCACGCATATCTACACTCCTTTCTCAACCTTTCAATAATTTTCATTTTAATAGTAACCATTTTTTCTTTCGCTTATACACGAAACTCCATACCTCTCCAAAAAAGATACAAAAAGTAACAAAAAGTTTAAGAAATCAATTGACAAAATGTGGTTTATTGAGTATTATATTCGAGTATGTTTACATTAGATTGTCCGTGTCCGGTTTTAATGTAAAACCATAACATAAACATTTAATAGCGAATGGAGGTGTCTGAATTGGCAAACATCAAATCTGCAAAGAAGAGAATCAAGGTAATCGAGACTAAGACTATGAGAAACAAAATGGTTAAGTCTGAATTGAAGACTGTTATCAAGAAACTTGAGGCTGCTATCGCTGCTGGCGATAAGACTGCAGCAGAAGCACAGTTGAAGGTTTGTACATCTAAGATTAGCAAGGCTGCTGCTAAGGGAATTGTACACAAGAATACAGCTTCTAGAAAGATTTCTCGTTTATCTACAGCCGTTAATAAGATGGCATAATACATTTGTATTGATTTTAAGATAGACATAAGAAAGGACCGCTTAACCCACGGTCCTTTTTTTGTGCCATAATTTTACTTTATCATTCAATATTAGAAGGAGCCACTTCCGCTAAACTCCACAATTAATAATTCTACACCCACAACATCCTTAACAACACCAGTCTTCACCTCTTGTTCTGTCCTCTGACAACGCTCCACCATTTTGTATAACGTGGAAAAATCATAAGCACTGGTTTGATTTACATATTTTTTCACAGTAAATGGCTGAATACCACAAACAGAAGCCATCGTCTTATAATCCTTTCCTTCCTCCTTCAAGGAACAAATCTGCATTAATATATTATAGTGTCGATTCAAAAGTGCCAAAATCTGCATTGCGGGTTTACGCAGTTCTAAGAGATCACGATATAATTTCAGTGCCTTCTTCTGATTTTTACTTGCAATTGCATCCAGCATATCAAAAATCTTATCTTCCGCTTCATCCAAGCAAATTGCATTAATATCCTCAATTGTAATATTGGTCTTATCCGCACAGTACGAAATTAATTTATCCAACTCGTTTTTCAACAGATACATTTCTGATCCCATATGCTCAATCAAATAGAACACCGCTGTGTCATCAATCGTTTTCTCTGCACCATTACAAATTTTTTTCACCCAAGATAAAAGCTGCTTATCACTTGGCATTTTCATCTCTGCAACATAGCCTTTTTCCTTAAAAAATTTGTACAGGGCATTACGTCCATCCACTTCATCTTCTACCATAACAAAGTACGTAGTATCTGGAAATGCTTCAAAACGTTTTTTGATATCTTCAATTGATTTTTTTAACAACCCGGTATTTTCCAAAACAATTGCACGTCGTTCAGCAAAAAACGGAAGTGTTTCCGCCAAATCATATATATTCGATAAATTGGGATTATTTCCTTCCTCATAGTAGTAATTCATAGAATCTTCTGGGTCTACTAACGCATGAACCAACTTCTCTCTATATTGTTTTTTTAAATATCCCTCATCACCTGTCAGCAAATAAAAATGCTTCAATGTGCCTTCCTTTATATCTTTGTTAATGCGTTCCATCTCTTATGCTCCCACATACTTCATATTCATTTCCATCTGTTTCTATGGTAATTGCTCCACAATCTTTTGTCAAATATATCTTTTGAGCAAACTGCTCTAGTCGCTCCATAACTTCTGTGGCAGGATGCCCATACCGATTCTTTTCGCCTACGGAAATACATGCTACTCTTGGCTGAATCACCTTTAAAAACTCATCTGACGTCGAGGTTGCCGATCCGTGATGTGCCACCTTTAATACCTCTATCGAGCCTATACTATCATGCAATATCCTTTTTTCTCCTTCTACACCAAAGTCTCCTGTAAACAACATATCAAAGGATTTATATGTCATCTGTAACACAATACTCCCTTCATTTTTATCCTCATACTCTTGTTTTACCGGATTAAGGCAACGAAACGTTACATCGTCAATAAACAATTCATCCCCCTTTTGCATATAGTATATTTTACAGCCCTTTTCCCTCGCCAACGCGATTAATTCTTCATAGGCAGAATCCGGATTCTGGATTGCGGGCATTACAAAATTTTCAATTACAATCAGCTCATCACTTAACAATTCCTGTATACCACTATAATGATCGCTATCACTATGTGATACAAAGACATAATCCAACTGATTGCAGCCATAATATTTTAATCCATTTTTCAAAACATAACGCCCTATCTTTTGTTGTGTACTACTCCCTCCGTCTATCAAAATATGCTGATGATGTCGCGTACGGATATATATCCCGTCTCCTTGTCCCACATCAAACATACAAACCAAAAGCTTTGTCGGAACCAAAAACATGGCACATAACACACAACCTGTTATCATACATACAATAACCGGTTTCTTATGTAAATGATACGCAAACCAAACAGCAATACACAACACAGCGTAATAGAACACTATCCACGCAACAGAAGGTTGTCCAACACACCAAGTATGACCTGGTAACTGCTCTGAAAGCTTACACACCCATTCATACAATGCAAAAATTCCATCCGCTAATTTAGCCGGAATACTTGCAAGCGATATCGATACCATTCCAACCATTCCACATAAAATCAGACTCATCAACAGCCAATTCATAAGTGGGACCACTATCACATTTAGAAAAATACCATATACTGGTACTTCATAAAAATAATAAAGCAAAATCGGCAGCAATACCAATTGGACACTAACACTAACCAGCAAGCCATCCATTTGCTTTGGCAATTTCGGAAACCACATTTTCCAAATCGGCTGGATAATCACAATTCCTAATACCGCACCAAACGAAAGCAGAAAACCAACTTGCGTAATTTGATACGGGTTCATAACAAGCATAACAAATAGTGCCAAAGCAATCGCTGTCAATCCATCATAGCGTCGACCAAACACATCTGCGCCAATGGACGTCAGCAACATAATGATCGCACGCAAGGTAGCACCGGACAACCCCGTCATCACCCCATACCCCACAATAAATATTCCTCCAATCATTGCTGATACAGGATAACTGCCTGTTATTCTTCTAAAAATCTTATAAAGCATTCCTCCTATCATAGCAATATGCAGACCTGAAATCGCAATCAAATGTGCAATTCCATTTCTCTGATATAAAGCCTTCACATCCTCATCTAAATTTCTTTTATCCCCTAACACCATAGCACTCGCTAAGGATGCATTTTTTGTTTCAAACAAGTTATCGTAAATTCCAGCAATACATTGCTGCAGCTTCTGTAACGCTTCACGCCAGTCTACCTCTGGTTCTTCACACGATTCAACCTGCACGTCCTCAAGTAATACGAAAATACCGTTCCCTTGCTTATACGATTTTTCATCATAAGCACCGGGATTGCTTGCCCTGTTAAATTCTTGCACAACACCCGTAGCAGTAATGTTACTTCCAAGAGTCCACCTTGTAGTTGAATCAAATTCGACGGAAACCTTTATTCTCTCTCTCTTAAGACGTTCTGTTTTCACAATATATGTAGTTTTTCGTTCAGATTCTTGACGTTTTACTATTTGACCTTGAAACTGTATTGTCTCTCCTACATTGCTCTCACAATATGACATCATACTTTGCCATGAAGACATACAAAAAAAGCCCAAAAAGAAACATACTATTCCTACAAATAGCAAAATTTTCTTTTTGGGGCGTCTTTTCTTTTTCACATCATTTCGTAGCAACAAAAATATGAAGCCTACAATCACAAAACCAAATACAAAAACAGATTGTATCTTGCATAATACCTCTCCAAGTATAAACAAGATCACCCAATATAGTATAGGTCTTTTCAATTACTTTTTTCCTCCTGTACAACAATATCCAAATTGCGTTCAAAAATAATGTCAAAAGGCATTGTCTCACGGAAAAAGGACTGCATCTCACCATTCTTCAAAAATTGAACCTTCGTCACCGTTGGTAATTCAACTAAGGAATTCACTACAGAATAAACTATAATCTCGTTTTTTAACGGATTGGATGTGTCATAAAATTCATCACTCAAATCCACATAGCATATTCCATCATTTACAGAGATATTATTAATCTTCACCTCATCAGAAAGAGTTGCTGTATATCCTTCTAATTCCGGACCGTTAATTAAGGATTCAACAACAAGTCTCGCTAAAGATGTGGTATTCGATATTTCTACTGTTTGCTGATATTCTTTTAAAAACTCACCGCTCTCATCGGCAAAATACAATACAATAGTACCCGTCTGTTTATATCCACTTCGATCACCAAAATTCATCGTAAAGGAATTGCGGTCAAAGGATTCCAAAGTCGTAGCCGTTTCAGCATCTGGATTTGCCAAATCAACCAACGAAATACTGACACTTTCCACCTCTTCTAATTGCAATATCGTCCATGCAACACAAGTCTTAAAAAACACCAGACTTTCAGCATTTATGGTATCATATACAACATTGAATGAGATTTTTACACTACTCTGCACCTCGTCATACTCGTTATGCAGATACGTTATACCTGTCGGTATCGGTGTCTGATACGACATAGTACCATTCTCATATGACATATACTGAATAATCCCCTCCACAACTTCAGACATTCCATCCCCTTCTAATGTATAAGGAACAGGAAACATATCCGTTCTTTGTGTATTAACAAAAAAGATATATATTTGATTTTTTTCTAAAGCCGGCGGTCCTTGTTCTTCTACCTTTTCTTTTGAGCATGCAGCCAAACAAAAACAACACACCAGCATCCATAACCATCTCAGTCTCTTCATTCTATCACCTTCTGATTTCATATGCAGTATACAAAACAAACGTAATCCTTCCTAAGCACTAGCTAACATATTTCAATGGAATTCTCACCGTAAATGTAGTTCCTTCACCAGGCTCTGAATACAGCTTAATTGCTCCCTTGTGCATCAAAATTGCATTACGCGTAATTGCGAGTCCCAATCCTGTACCGCCAGTTTCACGACTCCTAGCCTTATCAACACGATAGAAACGTTCAAATATCTGTGCCTGACAATCCTCCGGTATACCTACACCATTATCTTGTACCTTTACATAAAAAAACTTATGGTCTGCATTGAGTGAAACATGAACATTGCCACCCTCATTATTGTATTTTACTGCATTCTCAATTAAATTTGAAAATGCTAAAGAAAGTTTCACCTCATCCACTTCAGCAATTACTTCACGAAAACTCTCAAATACAACTTCAATGTTACGCTTTGCCGCCAATGGTTTAATACGCTTTAGCAACAATTCTAACAACATATTAATGTTAACCGCTTCCACTTCTAAATGGGCTGCTTTTTTATCTGTCTTTACCAAAGTAAGCAAATCGTTAATTATCTTCGTTTCACGGTCAATTTCTTCCACCATATCTGACATAAATTCACGATACATTTCACTCGGAACATCTTCCTGCATCAGTAAAGAATCCGCCAATACCTTCATTGATGTAATCGGCGTTTTTAACTCATGTGACACGTTTGATACAAACTCTTGTCTTGACTCTTCCACCACGCGCATCTTATCAATCAATACATTAAACGAGGTAGTCAACTCAGATAATTCAGTAAAATATACCTTTACACTAATGTTATCTATATGTCCTTCACTCAAATGAGAAATCTGCCCACTCAGTTTCTTTATTCCCCGAACACCTACATTACACATAATAAAAGAAGCAACAAGCGAAATCACAGAAAACAACACATACAATACGCGCATTTGTGCAGTAATATACGCATTAGTATCCTGGATATCCTGTAAAGAAACCATCGCCACCATAGCACCACTGATAACCTTATCCGAATTGGAAATCGGGATGATAATCTCTGCATAATTGTCTACCATACGAACATTGCGGTCTTTCTCTCCTCGCATTACACGAAACACTTCATCATATATCATATAATTGTTTTGGTCTATGGTATATGTATCCTTTACAATCTGATACTTCGAGTCAATTACCAAAATACGGCCTTCCCACAAATTAGCAAGCTGATCAATCTCTGCATTCAAGTTGTCTTGTGAGGTTTCTATTGTAAATTGCTTTACTAAAATCTGATTACCTAATATACTACATTGTTTTTGTACGAGCAATAACTTTTCTTCAATTGTTTTTTCATTATAGGCCCGCTGTAGTAAACCTCCAAACAGAAAAATTATAATCTGTGTTAGTAAGAAGAAGGATAAAAAAATAATTACTTTAAGACTTCGAAACGGATTGGTAAGCTTTTTATTTCTTAAAATAGTAACCAACTCCCCACTTTGTCTGAATATATTTTGGATCCCCCGGATTCGTTTCTATCTTTTCGCGCAATCTTCTCACATGGACATCCACCGTTCTTCCATCACCTAACGCATCACTGCCCCACACTTCCTTCAACAAATCATCTCTGGAATATACCTTATTTGGGTGAAAAAGCAGAAGTGTTAAAATATTAAATTCCTTTGCAGTCAAATTAATCTCATTACCAGCGATTGTAACACGGCGACTATCCAAATCAATAGTCATCTCACCTTCTACTAACTTCTTTGGTTCTTCTGAGACATTTGCCTTTTTCTGATTTCTGCGAATGATTGCCTTAATACGAGCTTTTACCTCTAAAATGTTAAATGGCTTGGTTATATAATCGTCTGCACCATACTCTAGACCTAATATCTTATCCATATCATCGCCCTTAGCTGTAAGCATAATAATTGGTACATCTGAAAATTCTCTAATTGCCTGACAAACCTCAAAACCAGAAAGACCTGGCAACATAACATCCAGCAAGATAATATCAAATTCATTATTCTTTGCAAGCTCCAGTGCATCTTCCCCATTGTAAGCTGCAGTGACCTCCATTTCATCCTGCTCCAAAGAAAATTTGACACCTTTGACAATTAGTTTTTCATCATCCACAACCAAAACCTTTTTCATTTCTCTAACACTCCTCTATTATGCAATCATTTATTCTCTAATTTTTGTATTCCTATTTCAAGATGCTTTGATATAATTCTTAATCTTATCAAAAACACCTTCTTTGATTCCCGGAATATTCATCAGTTCATCTATACTTTTAAATGAACCATGTTCCTGACGATATTGCAAAATAAGCTCTGCCTTTGACTCACCTATTCCCGGTAAAGTCATAAGCATCTCTTTATCCGCTTCATTAATATTCACCAAATTATCTTCCTCACTACTAGATACCTCTACTACGCTCGGAACATAAATTGTCTGTCCATCCGCGACATACTCTGCCTGATGCAAAGCTTCTCCGTTTCCTTCCCCGGTTACACCACCAGCCATACTCAAGGCATCACATATACGTGCTCCCTGTTCTAATGAATACACACCAGGCTTTTCAACCTCACCGCATACATACACATAAATCAAACTCGCATGGTCTTCGTCGTCTAATTCAGACACTTCAAGACCGTCACCACTTCCCATGGCAACCTCTCCCTGAGCCGACATAACGACACGATCTGAATCACAAGCTGTACAGAGCAGTCCCAGCAAAAGAAACAGTATTCCTATTTTTTTCATTTTTCACACTCCTTTGTTAATCCAACCTAGACAGAGTGTGCTTTAAAAAACATGATACTGTTTCATCATACCTAAAATAATTCGAATTTACAATACTTTTTCCAATGTTTATTTTATCTTAAGAATTAAAATTTTCAGAGCAAAAGCTCAGTTTTTATCAACATATTGCACAAATCGGGATAGCATCACTTTTCCCACTTAAACACAACCAGCCCTATAATTGCTACAATAATACCAATTAGCTTAGTCCATGAAAATTCAGCTTTTTCCACACCAAACAAACCAAACAGTTCTACCAAATACCCCACTAATACCTGAGTGATGACAATTGCCAGAGTAGCTTGTGCAGGTCCTAACGAAGACATACTTTGAATTACTGTAAAGGTTATAAAAGCACCGATTATACCGCCACAAAGCATATATTTATGGTCAACCTTAAACAAATCTCCCACCGGTATTTTACCCATTTCCAAAAACAGAAAAAATCCCAAACATACTACAAAACCTGTCAACTGTACAAAACAATTGGTAAGCCACGGTCCAGTCTCCTTTGTCACACCTGTATTAAACACTCCCTGTATTGCCATAAGTGCTCCAGATAGCATTGCAATTAAAAAGCCCCACATATGAATTTCCTCCTATTTCCGTAATCCATTAATTACGTTTCATAGTTCTAGTATGTGAGACTTTTTAATCGTTTTATTCAATTATTGCAATTTTTCTTCCATCGTTTGTTGAAGCTTATCCAACTGTTCTTTTACATTTTCACCTTCCCAAATCGCATCAAAGGTAATACCACTTTCGGATAAATAATCTCCTAGTATCATTACCTTCGGCACAGGCTTTGAATTCAGATATTGTGCATACAAAACTGTTTGCATAGAGTCAAACTGTTCATTCTGATTTACCACAGGCAATTTTCCATTCCCTGCAAATTGTTTATCTGCAGCGTCCAGACTCAAATACAAGGAAAACATATTGCCGAGTGCATTGTCTCCTCCATACGGATTCACAAACGCACTATAGGTAGTCGAAAAAGCGGCAGATGACATCTCAGCGGTCAAGCTTGGAACATAGGAAATCTGATAATTAGTAAGCTGTGCATCATCTTCCAAACCAGATTCTTCTGTAGCTGCATCACCAGATGCTGCCTCTCCCGATGCCACTGTAGCATTTTCGTGCAATGCCTGCAACTCATACAAGGTTGGTAAAATGTCTGATTTGCATAAACCCAATACCAGGGTTCCATCTTTAATACGATTCATAATAGTATCATGAGAAATGTTACTTTTATTCATCCACAAATACGCACTCAAAGATTGAAAATACTCCATCGCAGCAATACTTTGCTCATCATTTATCTTAAATTCTGCTGGTTCATCGCCATTTACACCAAACAAATTGGCATATGAAGCAATAAACATGGTATTGATATATGGATCTGCTACATCCCATCGAAATATTGCCTTCGTAGAACCCGTATCCTCATATGCATCTAAAAAAGCTAATATATCATCAATGGATGCAGGTGCAGTTTCCAACAAATTTGCATCATACACAAGACAATAGGTATCAAAATAGATGGGATATCCATATTGTTTCTCTTGATATGTTACTGCATTCTTTGCCACCTCCGGATAATTGTCAGGCCAAAAGCCATCATCAAACCACGTATTCTCTTCTGCCATTCCACTCTCAGATACAAGTTGTAGCTGGTCATTACCTAATATATACATATCAGGTCCATTTCCCTTCTGGCTTTCCTGATTCATATCCTCAAAAAAATTCACTCCATCGTAATATACAAGGTTTACCTTAACCGCATACTGTTTTTCAAACTCCGTTGCTACTCTCTCTAACCATGCTTTATCTGCTTCGCTGGTAAACCAACAGGTCAAACTCTCCGCTTTCGCCTGCTCCTTCCACTGCGTCATAAGCCCTTCATAACTTACAGGCTGTTGCTTAACGCCTTCATCCTTTTCTTTGTTTCCACTACAGCCAGATATCAGGCCACACAACATAACAACAACAAGTAGCAATGCAATTCTTTTTATTTTCATTTTTTATTCCTACTTTCTATCTATCTAAAAAGAAAGGTATACTTTATACTAATGTTAATTACGTCAAATCAGAAAACAATTACCGTAAGCAGGCACATCTGAGTTCGTCGGCACTTAGTGAGACGAAGTCGAACTTAGTACCGTTACGCACTCAGCGTAGTGCGAACGTGCCTGCGACGGTTTGTTTTCTGATTTGACGTTCATAGCATAAAGCATGCCTTCTGTTAAAACAATGGCTCATTTAAAATTGCTGTTCCAATACCTTTCTCAGTAAAGAACTCCAATAACAAACAATGCTTCACACGACCATCTAAAATATGGACTCTAGAAACACCTTGTTCAATGGCCTCAATACAGTTTGTAAGTTTTGGAAGCATACCTCCACCTACAATACCTTTGTTGATAAATTCCTTCGCCTCAGAAATATGCATTTCAGAAATGAGGGTTGATTTGTCCATTGGATCCAAAAATACACCTTCAATATCTGTAAGGAAAACAAGCTTCTCAGCAGAAATTGCCTTAGCCACTGCGCAAGCCGCATCATCTGCATTGATGTTGTAGCTTTCAAATTCCTCTGAAGAACCAATCGGCGCAATAACCGGAATAAAATCATTTTCTAATAAAGTATCCAAAAGATTTGCATTTACAGACTGCACTTCACCTACGAAACCAATATCCTTACCGCCTGGGAACTTCTTGGTTACCGTCATAAGTCCAGCATCCTTACCGCTGATACCAACTGCATTAAGTCCTAGCTTTTGCATCATCTGTACAAGACTTTTGTTAACCTTGGAAAGTACCATTTCTGCAATTTCCATTGTCTCTGAATCCGTCACGCGCAAGCCATTGATAAACTCTGGCTCCTTGCCAATCATCTCTACCCACTTGCTGATTTCCTTACCACCACCGTGAACGATAATTGGCTGCATGCCGATAAGCTTAAGCAACGCAACATCCTGAATTACGTTAAGCTTCAAATCCTCATCTAGCATCGCACTTCCGCCATATTTTACAACCACTTTCTTACCATTAAATTTCTGTATATATGGTAACGCTTCAATCAGTGTCTGTGCCTTTTCAATTACTTTCTCCATATCCTGTGTATTGTTTGTCATAATGTACTCCCTCTTTCTATTCTTCTGATTTCTCTTCATCTTCTGCTGCTCTTCTATTCATATGCATTCTCCTCCATTTCCAATTTACAACAATATGATACATCCGTCTTCATTATGGAAACATCGGTGCCAGCTCTAATCCCATAGTCTCTGGTAATCCAAAGATTAAGTTCATGTTCTGGACTGCCTGACCTGCTGCACCTTTCACAAGATTGTCAAGTGCACCCATCACAACAATGCGTCCAGTACGCTCATCAATCTTAAAGTTCACATCTACATAGTTACTTCCTTCCACCCAGCGAGTTTCTGGACACACATCCTTGTCAAGCACTCGGACAAAATATTCCTCCTTGTAGTACTTATCATAGATTGCTTTAATCTCTTCGTATGTATACTGTTTTGTAAGGTTACCGTAAGCCGTAACCAAAATACCTCTGTTCATAGGCACTAAATGTGGAGTAAAGTTCAAAAGAATTTCCTTGCCACATGCATATCCTAACTGCTCTTCAATCTCAGGAGTATGTCTGTGACTTGTCACACCGTATGCCTTGATATTCTCATTTACTTCACAATAGAGGTTGTTAATCTTAGCACCTCTACCAGCTCCAGATGTTCCAGACTTTGCATCAATAATAATGCTGCTTACATCAATCACACCTTCCTTTACCAATGGATAAAGGGAAAGAATAGAGCAAGTGGTATAACAACCTGGGTTTGCAACTAAGCGCTTACCCTTAATATCCTCTCTATTGATTTCACAAAGACCATATACAGCCTCTTCTATGTACTTCGGTGACTTATGCTCAATACCGTACCACTTCTCATAAACCGATACATCCTTAATTCGGAAGTCTGCACTTAAATCTACAATCTTAACCTTGGATAAAATGTCTTCATTCACTAAGGACGCACATAAACCCTGTGGTGTTGCAGTAAAAATGACATCTGCCTTGCTTGCAAGCTCTTCCATGTTGTCATCCATACATTTCGCATCTACAATTTCAAACATATTACCAAAGACTTCATAGTATTTCTTGTCGATATAGCTTCTTGAACCATACCAGACAATCTCGGCTTCTTTATGTCCTAATAATAATCTTACCAATTCCTGTCCTGCATATCCTGTAGAACCAATGATTCCTACTTTAATCATACTTTCATCCTCTTTTCCTTCTAAAATATATCAATACCGGTTAAAATTATGCTTACACGTGATTCATACTCTAAAAACACACTTTGGCATTTTCAAAACCTAATATATATTTCCTCAAAACCCAAGCTAGTATTATAACACTCTTTTCTCTTTATGTATAGTAAAAATAAGGGATTTGCATACTTGCTCATACTATTTTCGTACAACATTTTATAATTATACATTTTTTATGTATATTATGCAATATTAATTTGAATCTTTTTCTTATTTACCTCTCTGACACGCTTAAATATTCCTTATAAAACATCTAGTAATTATCTACAAAAACAACAAAAGAATATTATTTACTTTATTTGAAAAAGTATCTTGCATATTATGCTTAATAGTTGTATATTAGTCAGTAGGATTTCTGACATAATAAAACGAAATCATATTT
>CAYTOQ010000044.1:0-19776 GCA_964439445.1 uncultured Clostridium sp.
ATCCTGATTCATACTTCTAACCATACCAATATCTGTTTTTCCATAGGATATCATTGCAAACCTCCCTCTTTAGTACTTTCCATATAGGTCTTTCTAAGCTGCCCACAGGCAGCATCGATATCTTTGCCCATACCTCTTCTGATTGTAGCATTAATTGCGTTTTTTTCAAGTCTATTTTTAAATTTC
The DNA here is from genome assembly GCA_964439445.1 of uncultured Clostridium sp. Taxonomy (GTDB): domain Bacteria; phylum Bacillota; class Clostridia; order Lachnospirales; family Lachnospiraceae; genus CAG-590. The sequence goes on from CAYTOQ010000044.1 coordinate 187, forward strand.
TGAACACTATCAGAATCTGCTCTCCTATAATCTCTTTCCTTAATCGGATTAACCGGTATCAAATTAATATGACAAGGAAACCCTTTTAACAACGCAGATAATTCTTCTGCATCCCTTTTCGTATCGTTTTCCCCTGCAACCAAAGAGTATTCAAAGGTAATTCTTCTACCAGTTTTTTCAAAATAATATTTACATGCATTGAGCACCTCTGCAATTGTATATCGATTTGCAATTGGCATAAGCTGTTTTCTTTTTTCATCATTTGGAGCATGCAAGGATAATGCGAAGGTAATCGAAAAACCTTCCTCCGCCAAACGATAAATTTCCGGAACCAACCCACAGCTTGACACCGTGACATTTCTCTGACTAATATGTAAGCCATTCTCGTCCGTCAGTAAATGAATAAAACGACATAAATTATCATAATTGTCCAACGGTTCTCCCGTTCCCATCACTACTACGTTAGATACACGTTCTCCTGTAATATAGGAAATTGCATAAATCTGGTCAAGCATTTCCGATGCAGTAAGATTTCTTTCCAAACCCATCAGTGTTGACGCACAAAAACGGCAGCCCATACGACAGCCTGCCTGAGAAGAAATGCACACGGAATTGCCATGCTTATACGGCATAAAAACACTTTCGATTACATTTCCGTCTTGTAACCGAAATACAAACTTATTGGTTCCATCCACTTTCGACTCTAATCTTTCTACCACATGAAGCGAAATAAAATGTTCCTTAATATGTTCTCGCATATCCTTCGGAAGATTATTCATCTCATCCACACTGCGAACAACTTTCACATGGCACCAATCGTAAATCTGTTTTGCACGAAATTTTGGATATCCCTGTGCTGTCATATATTCAGTTAACTCTGATAACGTCATTGACTTAATATCCATATTATTCTCTCTTATATTTCTAAAATTATCCAGCATATGTTCTACTTCAACCACATGTTATAGCTAACAAATCATTCACATTTCTTTCGGAATTTGGAAATGAAAAAACCATCACACTGCACCTGACCTGGTATCAACTGCAACATCCCTTTTTCAATAGCGCAATCTACAAGTGCATCCGGCAATTCACCCGACAAATCCACCATTTCGAAATCTGAATGTTCCAAAAACCATCTTGCATTTTCTACATTTTCTTCCGGATTAATTGTACAGGTACTGTATAATAAAAGTCCCCCAGGTTTCACGTAGGAAGCTGCATTTGTTAATATGGTCTTTTGTAAATTGGAAAGCTCAAGTAATTGCTCCTTTGTAATATGATATTTAATATCATTTTTCTTCGAAAGGATACCGAATCCAGAACAAGGTAAATCTGCTATTACAATATCTGCCCAACCAATCTTACTACTATCCGGAATTAGTGCATCCCATACAACAGTTTCTACATTATAAAGCCCTAAGCGCTCAATATTTTCATTAATCAAATCTACTTTTTTCTGTGATAAATCTCTAGCCTCTATGACAACCTGTTCTCCTAACATTTGAGAAAAATGAGTAGTCTTTCCACCAGGTGCAGCACAAAGATCTAACACACGTAAAATCATCTCTTCTCCCGAATGCTTCTTATGGGCAAGCTCGCTCTTTGGATCTGCTATATGATAAAGCAACATTGAGCTTTCATCCTGAACAAAAAACTCTCCCTCTTTATAGCCCGGAATTCGATTCACGTAGTTTATATTTTTCAAATGCAACGCTTCCTCTAAATAATGCCCTGGCTCCACATGAATATCTTTTTCTTCCAGTTTTTGAATAAGCTGTATCTTTGAAATCCGACTCGTATTGATGCGAATAGTCAGATTATCCTCTTCCAAAAAGGAATCCAGCATCTGTTCAACTAACTGTGCTCCATACCATGCAATCATACGCTTTACAATCCAAAGTGGCATAGAATAGGTAATGGATAGATACATTTCATAATCCTGATCTTTGCTAGGAAATACAATATCATCCTTTTGACGTACAACATTGCGCAATACTCCATTTACGAATCCCGCCAGATTTCGAAATCCTTTTTTCTTTGCAAGCTTAACCGCCTCATCACAAGCTACCTCTGCCGGAACGCTATTCATATACAAAATCTGATATACCGCCATACGTAAAACACAACGAATTAGCGGCTTACATTTATTCACGGGTGTCTTACTGACTTGATTAATTACATAATCTAATCGCACCTGATATTCTGTAACACCCTCTACCAACCGGCTAATAAAGGCACGGTCTTGCTTACTCAAAAACTGTTTTTGAAATAATAACGTATTCAGAGCATCCTTAACAAATATATTCTTTTTTTCTACATCCACCAAAACCTCTAGCGCAAGAAGCCTGGTATTCTCTCTCTCTGCCATATTCTGATTCCTATCTCTACTAGAAATTACGTTCCCCTTCTACACCAAGGTAGCACAACTATCTTACGTTTTATATACCCAGTTGCTCTCCAACTTCGATCTTGTACCCTAGCAAAAATGCTGATGTGTCCATCCTCTTCTTGCCTTCTAATTGAAGGTTTAGTATCTTCAATGCACCTTTACCACAAAGAACTGTAAAGCTTTTTTTGTCTACTGCAATAATTGTTCCAACCATCGCAGCTCCATTATATAAAGCTTTCGTTTCCTCTTCCTCTAACACTTTTGCTTCATATACCTTTAGAGTCTTATCCTTTAACCTTGTATATGCACTTGGCCAAGGATTCAATCCACGAATCAAACGCTCTAGCACAACCGCATCCTTTGAAAAGTCAAGATTTCCCATATCCTTAGTAAGCATTTTGGCATAACTGCTTTTGCTGTCATCCTGCTTTGTCCTTGTAGCCGTACCAGCCTCTAATTTTTCCAAAGTCGAAAGTAATACATTAGCTCCCTCCTTCGCCAAACGCTCAAACAAGGAACCACCTGTTTCATCCTCTGATAAAATTAAATGACTCTGCTCAATAATATCACCCGTATCCAAACCCTTTTCCATATACATCGTGGTTACACCACTTTCCGCTAAGCCATCAATTACCGCCCATTGAATCGGTGCAGCTCCACGGTATGCGGGTAATAATGAAGCATGTACATTGATACATCCAAACTTGGGAATATTCAATATGCGCTCCGGTAAAATCTGTCCAAATGCAACCACTACAATTACATCTGGCGCAATGCGCTCTAACTCTTCTATAAATGATTCTTCTCTTACCTTCTCCGGTTGTGCCACTGGTAAATTATGCTCCAACGCTTTTTCCTTTACCGGTGTATATTGCATCTTTTTACCGCGTCCCTTTGCTTTATCCGGCTGTGTCACTACCAATGCAACCTCATGTCCCGCCTGCACAATCGCTTCTAGTGTATCCACCGCAAAATCAGGAGTTCCCATGTATACAACTTTCATACTATCACCAACCTATCCACCAAATTTCTTGATATTATATCCGTCCTCGATATTCGACATACATGGCTTTCAAATATCAATTACTCTTCTTCATCGTCCTCATACTGAATATCACGAAGCGGTTCCTCTGCAACGTCCTTATAGAGAATACCATCTAAATGATCTAACTCATGACAAATTGCTCTCGCAAGTAAACCTTCTCCTTCAATCTCAATCTCTTCCATGTCTTCATTAAGACATCTGCAAATCACGTGATTCGGTCTAGTCACAGTTGCCACCTTACCAGGCAAGCTCAGGCATCCCTCGTCGCCAGTCTGTTCGCCATCACGCTCAATAATTACAGGGTTAATCAACACCAAAGGCGTCTCATAATCCACATCAATTACAACCAATCTCTTTAAAATCCCAACCTGAGGCGCTGCAAGACCCACTCCATTCGCTTCGTACATTGTTTCGAACATATCATCAATTAGTATTCTCGTACGCTCTGTCATTTCCTTTACTTCTTTGCATTTCTTTCTCAAAATTTCATCGCCATCTACACGAATTTGTCTTAGTGCCATCTTACTTTCTCCTCTTTCTAACTCTATATCTTTCTATTCTTATAGGCAAAAATGCCTTAAATATTATAACATAAAACCATTTTACTGTCACTTATTCTAATAGGAATGCGTTGGATTGAAGTCAAATACAATACCAAAAGCTTCCAGTTTTTCTTGCTCTTTAATATATGTTTCTGTACGGTTTTTCACCTGTACAAGATATTCGTACTCCCTGTGCTTTAGATATATAACTCTTCTATACTTATCATTTATCTTAACAATCGTTGCATCACAAGGTCCAATCACATTGATACCTTCTGCCTCCTCCCAAGAAGTAATCATCTCCTTCAGCGATTCAGATAATTCACAGACCTCTTTGTAGTTTTCATGCTCCATAAAAATTACCATAACATTGGTAAAGGGCGGATAGGATAACAGCTTACGATATGCTTTTTCCTCTGTATAAAAAGCCTCATAATCCTGCTTTGCTGCCGTCTCAATACAGTAATGGTCCGGTGAATAGGTCTGAATCACAACATCCCCTTTCAGATTACCCCTTCCAGCTCTACCAGCCGCCTGCGTCAACAAATCAAAGGTTTTTTCTGCGGAAGTGTAATCATTCTCAAACAGGGTTAAATCCGCTGCAATTACCCCTACCAAGGTCACATTGGAAAAATCATGTCCCTTTACAATCATCTGGGTCCCTACAAGCACATCTGCCTCACCATTGGAAAACTGACTTAAAAGCTTCTCGTGTGAATCCTTATTCTTCGTTGTATCCGCATCCATACGTAACACTCTGGCTTCCGGAAATGTAATCTTTACCTGCTCCTCCACCTTCTGCGTGCCTAATCCAAAACCTGCAATCATCGCAGAATGACACTTTGGACATTCCTTTCCTCTCTTTATCTCGTACCCACAGTAATGACACGCAAGCTTAGCATTTGGTGTGCCAGTAAAATGCTCTGTCAGCGACACATCACAGTGCGGACATTTAAACACATGACCACAGCTTCGGCAAGAAACAAAGCCCGCAAAACCTCTTCGATTTAAAAACAACATAATCTGTTGTTCTTTTTCGAGACGATCTGTTATATATTCCTTTAGCTGATTACTAAAAATGGTACGATTCCCTCGTTTTAACTCCTCACGCATATCCACCACAGAGACATTTGCCAAAGCCGCATTCTCAACTGCTCTGTTTTCCAAAGTCAGTAGCTTGTATTTCCCTTCTTTTGCATTGTAATAAGACTCCACCGAAGGTGTGGCAGACCCCAACACCACTGTTGCCCCTGCCATTCGTGCTCGCTCTAATGCAACATCCCTTGCGTGATATTTCGGAACATTTTCACTTTTATAAGTAGTTTCATGCTCCTCATCAATTACAATAATACCTAGATTGCGAAACGGTGTAAATAACGCCGAACGCGGCCCAATCATAACGGAAACCTCACCTTTTTTTGCTTTTTCAAATTGGTCAAAACGTTCTCCCTTGCTTAACGTAGAATTCATAATCGTTACCCGGTCACCAAACCGTTTCCGAAAACGTTTTACCGTTTGATAAGTCAATGCAATCTCAGGAATTAGAACAATTGCCTCTTTCCCTTGCGCTACTATTTGGTCAATAATCTCGATATATACCAAGGTCTTTCCACTACCTGTAACACCCTTTAGCAGATAGGTTTCCCGTTTTCCAGCCTGGTAATCAGAAAGGACTGTATCAATCACCTTTTGCTGTTCCTGATTAGGCACCACACGTGGCTGCTCGCCATCCCTTACTTCATCTTTTTTTATCACATCTCTATAATAACCTTCTTCATCCACTGAAATAACTGCTTCCTTTTGCATTGCATTTAAAGTTGCAGAAGAAATGTTTAACTTTCCCGTTACGAGTTGGTATGGAATCACCTTATCTTCTAACAATTCCTCCAATAAACGACACTTTGCTTTCGCATTTTTCTTCGCATAAACCAAAAGGCGCTCCTGTACCTCTTCTTCAGATATAAGTAGCCGAACCTCTTTATGAACAAGTCCCTTTACCTTATGCTTAATTGGCATGACCGTATTCAACGCCTGTATGGTTGTCGAACCATATCGCTCCTTGATAAATGCTGCCAATTCCATCATGGAGCCTTCAATCTCTACGCTCTTTTCTCTGATTTTGGCAATTTCTTTCATCTTATCCTCATCAAATTCAGGTATATCTGTCAGGCCTACTACATACCCTGTTCGCAAAGTATTTCCACGACCAAAAGGGATAGACACCTGCATGCCTATCCGAATCTGATTTTTCAAATCCTCAGGAATTCTATATTGAAAAGTTCGATCAATCGCTTTATGCGAAATATCGATTATTATATCCGCAAATCTTGGTGACATCTTCTTCCTCCAACACTTCACGAATCAAATCGCGTTCATCCATATGATATTTCTTTCCGTTAATCTCCTGGTAATCCTCATGCCCCTTTCCTGCTAATACAATTACATCTCCCTGCACTGCATTCATAACAGCATAACGGATTGCTTCCTTTCGATCAATAATCTCTACATACTCACCATCCGTCTTTTCCATGCCAAGCTTAATATCATCAATAATCGCCTGTGGCTCCTCATCTCTTGGGTTATCGGATGTGATAATGGTCAAATCAGATAACTTACCGGAAACCTCTCCCATTTCATAACGGCGAGATTTCGCACGATTTCCACCGCAACCAAACAAAGCAACTAATCTGGCAGGCTCATACGCACGGAGGGTTGTCAAAATACTCTCCAAGCTCATTGCATTATGGGCATAATCAATTAAAATTGTAAATGCATCCGAAATTGGAATTAATTCCACACGTCCTTTAACGTGAATATCTGTTAAAATATCAAGAATCTTCTCCATTGGCACACCCATTTCCTTTGCCACCGCAATAGCAGATAAAGAGTTGTGAATTGAAAATTCTCCAGGTAAGCTTACCACTACCTCTTCTTCATACTTTCCGGTCAAATGATAAGCAATTCCTAGACAACCATCCTTTTGATAAAGACTCCAGTCTGTTGCCTGATAGTCTGCTTCCCTCTTCATTCCATAGGTAATCACTTTACAGGTGTGTCCCTCTAAAATATCTTCATAATATTCATCATCCACATTGAAGATACCTTTCTCACACAGTGTAAAAAGCTTCGCTTTCCAGCCCTTATATTCCTCAAAATCCTTGTGCTCATTTGGTCCAATATGGTCCTCTGATAGATTGGTAAAAATGCCATAATCAAAGCTAGTACCTGCAACACGGTCAAGCATCAACCCTTGAGATGAGACCTCCATAACCACGCTATCCAAACCCGCATTTACCATTTCTGCCAAGGTACGCTGCATCACAATGGACTCTGGTGTTGTATTACTTGCCGGAATCACCTTCTCCCCAATGATTGTCTCTATTGTGCCAATCAAACCAGTCTTATGACCTGCTGCCTCTAGCATCGACTTTATCATATAAGTGATTGTTGTCTTACCCTTCGTCCCCGTAATTCCAATAACTGTAAGCTTCTTTGATGGATAACCATAAAACGCAGCACAAATCATACCCATAGCATAACGAGTGCTGGCAACCTTAATAACTGTCACATCCTGATTATCCTTTAAATCAACATCCTTTTCTACCACAAGAACAGATGCCTTTTTCTTTGCTACATCCTCTGCATACTGATGTCCGTCAAAAACCGCTCCTGCAATACAAAAAAACAAAGCTCCCGGCACTACTTTTCTCGAATCATTTTCTACTGTTGTAACCTCGGTATCTAAACTTCCCTGCACAATTGTATAATCCAATTCCTTCAATAAGTCTGCTAACTTCATATAAGACCTCCATAATTAAATAACGTCTTGCAAGCATAAATCCACTTGGCTCATTGTTAACACAACATAAGTGGCAGGCAACAATAAACGCGCCTGCCACTCATCTAATTATTCTTCCTCATCACCAACAATCTTAACCTTGCTCTGATATAACTCGTCCACAGCGATAGACAACGGTTTCTTTCCCTCGCCATCAACCAACGCTGCATCACCCGCAATAATCTGTCTGGCTCTCTTTGCTGTTGCAAGAACAATTGAGTATCTGCTCTGAACAACCGGTTGTTCTCCTGGTTCAACCTCACTGTTAACTACTTCCATTAAATCTGAATATGATGGATGAATCATAATGTAATCTCCTTTCGAATCTCTGCTAATTCATTCTTTGTTTTTGTAATATATTCCTGATTGTTTGATGTCTTAAAGCCCTCTGCCACAATTACAGCATTCACATTTTCCACACAGGTATCTAAGTCATCATTTACAACCAAATAGTCATAACATGGCATATCATCGGTCTCTTCGTAGGCACGTTTCAATCGCTTTGCAATCACTTTGGCTTCCTCTGTCCCTCTACCCTCTAAACGTTCCTTGAGACTCTTTGCATCTGGTGCTGTAAGGAAAATTAATACCGCATTCGGATACTGCTCCTTCACTCTCATCGCACCCTGTACCTCAATCTCTAAAATTACATTGTTACCCTTTTCAATCTCGTCTTCTACAAACTTTCTTGGAGTACCATAGTAGTTTTCAACATACTGTGCCCATTCAATAAAACCATTGTAATCAATGAGATTTTCAAACTCTGCCACAGTCTTGAAATAGTAATCCTTTCCATCTACCTCACCTTGCCTAGGCTCTCTGGTAGTCGCCGAAATCGAAAGACTATAATTATATTTTTCAATTAGCTTCTTAACAACGGTTCCCTTGCCTACTCCTGAAAAACCAGAAATGACAATTAGCACACCTTTTTTATTCATATGCTCACCCTCTATTCTATATTCTGTATCTGCTCTCTAACTTTCTCTATCTCAGTTTTTAAATCAATTGCCTTGTTGGAAATGTCAAGCGAATTCGCCTTAGACAAAATGGTATTTGCCTCTCTGTTCATCTCCTGTGCGATAAAATCAAGCTTACGTCCAACATTACCACCCTCTAACAAGATTGCCTTTGTATTCTCAATATGACTGCGAAGTCTCACAGTCTCCTCATCCACACAAATCTTATCTGCATAAATGGTAACCTCTGTTGCAATACGACTTTCATCGATGGTTGTGTTTTCAAGCAATTCCTTTACCTTTGTTTCCAAACGATTGCGATAGTCTTCAATCAAAGATGGAGATGCATTTTCAATATAATCCACCATCTCAATCATTCCATCTAACTTAGCTATCAAGTCATTCTTAAGTGCTTCGCCTTCCTTGGTTCTTGACTCCACAAACTGGGTTGCTGCCTCATCTAAAATCGCTGCAATCTCCTTCCAAAGCTCTTCCTCATTGTCCGTTTGCTCCTCTAAGGTCATAACCTCCGGAAATCTGGATAATGCAACTGATGATAATTCACTTTTTAACTGAAATTGATCTGCCATCAACTGCAAATATTTCACATACTCTGCTGCAATCTCTGAGTTGTATTTCACGCAAACATTGCTTTCTCTGTAATCTTCATACGTAATAAAGATATCGACCTTACCTCTTCCAATGTAAGTTTTCAAATGATTGCGGATAGACGCTTCAAAGAAATTAAACTTCTTTGGCATCTTGATATTCATATCACAATATCTGTGATTTACCGATTTCATCTCAATGATAATCTTACGATCTTTGGTTACGCTCTCAGCGCGACCAAATCCTGTCATACTTTTTATCAAGTATTTCACCTTCTCTTTGTATATTATTCATATCTTCTGTTATCATATCGCGTGCAAAATCCCAATAAGCATACGATAACTAATAAATTATAACCGAATATGGAAAGAATTGCAAGGGAGGGATTTTAAAGACTTCATCTCTACTCCTTCAACTCTTCTATCCCCTTGATATCCGGTAACGCCACCATGGAATAATTAGTATGATATATTACATAACCCGGATTTGCCTGTGGTGGTTTCTTAAGATTACCACGGCGCGTATAATCAATCTCCACCTTGGGACTAGTCTTTCCTGAAGAATAATAAGCTGCAAGTCTTGCTGCCTCCTCATAGGTTGCATCTGGCACATCCTCTGCCCCTTCCAATTTCACAATCACATGAGACCCTGGCATTTCCTTGGCATGAAACCATAAATCCTTGGCTCCTGCCGTTTTAAAGGTCAGCCTGTCATTTTGTAAATTATTCTTTCCGACATATATATGGAATCCATCCGAAGAAATGTAATGTAACGGCTTACTCTTTTCTGCCTTTACACCAGTTTTCTTAGATGCCTTTGCTTTCACCAAACCAGCTAATACCATCTCTTCTTTGATTTCTGCAAGGTCCGCTTCTGAAGTCGCAATTTCCATACTATTTTGTAAAGACAATAAATGATCTAACGTCTGCTTACTCTCCTCCACCAGATTAAGAGAAGCCTCATAGGTTCGTTTCAGTTTATTATATTTGCTAAAATATTTGTTCGCATTTTCAACTGCAGTTAAATTTTCATCCAACGGTATCGTAATCTCTTGATTATCATAGTAATTCAACACCGTGATACTCTTGTCGCCCGGCTGAATCTCATATCCATAGGTCTGCAACAATTCTCCATAGATTCGATATTTGTCTCTTTTCTCCGTATCCTTTAATTGCTTTCTCTGAATATCATACTTTTTCGAAGTACGCTCCACTGCTGTAGCTAATACCTTACGCAAGTCTGTAGACTTTTGATGAATTCTCGAATAGGTGTCCTTTTCACTATAATATGTGGAAAGCACCGCAGAAATATCTTCAAAGTACTCAATCTTCATATCTTCGTACATTTTTAAAGGTATTGCACTAAATGCTACCGGTTCTCCGCTTTGATATACAATAACAGGCTCATACTCACCTTCCTGCATACGACAAAGCAACGAAAAGAAACATTGCCACAATGCATCTTTATTCCCATCAGCCAAGCTGTCCGTGCTAAAATTCCCATCAATTCCAGCCTCATAGCAAAGCTCATTGGCAACCAGTTTAGAAAAACCTGTAATAGAGGAATAGATTGCTTTTTCAATACTCATGGACTTTTCCAGCAATACATTTTTAAAGCAATCCTTGGTCACCTCAAAAGGGCTCATTTTCTCATTCGGTGGTAATACATAATCATATCCCGGTAGAACTTCTCGCACAGAGCTTATCTGGGCACCAATACGCTTAATGGAATCAATGATTTTTCCATCCTCCTCCATAAAGATGATATTGCTGTGCTTACCCATCAACTCAATTACCAGCTTCTTCTTACATAGATCTCCCATTTCATCCAAGTGTTCTATTTCAAGGATAATAATTCTCTCAAAACCAGGCTGTTCCACACCCACAATTCTTCCGTTTCCTATATGCTTGCGAAGCAACATACAAAAATTAGGTGCCGTTGGTGGATTCAATTTATTCTCCTCCAAAAAATATACCAACGGCAAAGTTGCACTGGCATTTAACATCAAGCGATAGGTGGTTCCATGATTCTTTACCACCAAATTAATCTCATCCTGTTCTGGTTGATATATCTTATAAATGCGCCCACCAATCAAACGCTCTTTCATATCTCTCACGATATTTGAAATTACAACTCCATCAAAAGCCATATTCTATCCTCATCTCTCCTAGAAAATCATATATTTCAATCATTATATACCATGCACTGTGAAGCATTACATTTCACACTGTCATTTTGTGTTATATTATACTCTATTTTCAGAAATTTGACTAGAACTGCCATACATAAATCAAACATGCTAACTCCTACAATTATATACCATGCGAAAAAAATCGAGCAGAAAACCTGCTCGACTTTCTTATCACTCTATCCAATTCTCTCAACCACTCTAGCGATACAAATCCTCATACTGCTTTGCAGAATTCACCCATGAATAATCCTGATTCATAGCGCGAACCATCATAGTTTCCCAACTCTTTTTCTGGTTATAGAATACTTCTTTCGCATAATTAATGGTATTCAATAACTCATGGGCATTGTAATTGGTAAACGAGAAACCTGTTCCTGTCTGCTCATACTCGTTATACGGAATGACCGTATCCTTAAGTCCGCCTGTCTCTCTTACAATTGGCAACGAACCATAACGAAGTGCCATAAGCTGTGTCAAGCCACAAGGCTCAAATCTGGACGGAACAAGAATCGCATCGCATCCACCATACATCTTATGTGAAAGCTCATCAGAAAAATAAATGTTCGCACTCACTTTAGCAGGATGGATTCCCTGATAATAGCGGAACATATCCTCATATCTTTGATCTCCTGTTCCTAATACAACGAACTGAACCCCATCCTGACAAATCTCATTCATCACTGCATCTACAAGGTCTAATCCCTTTTGGTCTGTTAAACGGGAAATAATACCTATCACAAACTGGTTCTTGTCCTGTGGAAGTCCTAATTCTTTTTGAAGCGCAAGCTTATTGGCTACCTTGTTCTTCTTAAAGTTCTTCGTATTATAAGGCTTTGCTAATGCCTTATCCTTTTCAGGATTATACACTTCATAATCAATACCATTGACGATACCTACCAAAGACTGGTTTCTAGCTTGTAATAAACCATCTAGATTTTCACCATAATACGGAGTCTGAATCTCATATGCATAGGTATTACTTACAGTGGAAATAATATCCGCATATACTAAACCACCCTTCAACATAGAAGCATCCTTATGTAATTCAAGCTTATCTGCTGTAAATAGATAATCTGGTAATCCAGAACAATATCTGACATGCTCAATATCCCATTTACCCTGAAACTGCAGATTATGAATCGTCATGATGGATTTCATTCCACTAAAGAAAGGATTGCCGGCAAATAATGTCTTCAAATATACAGGTATCATACCTGCCTGCCAATCATGACAATGTACAATATCCGGTCTAAATCCAATCACAGGTAAAATAGATAATGCTGCTTTAGAAAAATAACAGAACTTCTCAATGTCCCATTTCGTCTCACTATATGGAGTTTCTCCATTGAAAAAGAATTCATTGTCAATAAAATATACTGGTACACCTTCGTACTCCATATACATAATTCCAACATATTGAGAATGATTCCCAATATCCATCTGAAAATTTGTAATAAATCTCATTTTCTCCTTATATTTTGCCGGAATACACATATAGTTCGGAATAATAATTCTTACGTCATACTGCGTTCTATCAAAAATCTTTGGCAATGTTCCCACAACATCTGCCAACCCTCCTGTCTTAATAAATGGTACACACTCTGAAGCAATATATGCTATCTTTTTCATAGTCCTTCTCCTTACCCATAAATTCTACACTAAAATTCCACATACACCATTTCTATAACAAATGATTCCTATACAATTTTCTATATAGAAAATTCCTATATGGAAAGATTGCAGGTAACTATTTCCAAATAATTACCTGCAATGAAATAAGCTTTATATATTGTAGCACATATCATCTAGAAACGGAAGATTTTTATGCAGAAAATTCGTCCATTCCATATCCTTTCATACGATACTCTAATCGGAATTTGTCAGCGATTAGCGCAATAAATTCCGAATTCGTTGGTTTTGCTTTACCAGAGCTCATACTATAACCGAACAATTCTTCCATGGCTTCAAACTTACCACGATTCCATGCCACCTCAATCGCATGGCGGATTGCTCGCTCTACACTACTTGTTGTGGTATGATACTGTTTCGCAATAGTTGGATACAAAAACTTTGTAATATAATTAAGAATCTCCGGATCCTTCACCGACATCATAATTCCTTCACGAATATATTGATATCCCTTAATATGTGCTGGAATTCCAATTTCTCTAATCATTTTTGTTACATCATTCTCCAATGTCGACTCGAACAGAAATTGTTTTTGTTCTAGGGTCATATTGCTCTGTTGTAATTTTTGTTGCTTCAAGCGATACTGATTTTCTAAAATACGCTCTAAGATTTTAGCAATAAATCTCTTGTCCTGATTAAACATAAAATAATAATCTACACCAATATTGTAAGCTAAATCAATTACACTTTGTGCTGTAATCTCTGTTAGAAATACAATCTTTGTATCCTTAAGCTCTTCTGACTTCTTACATTGCTGTAGTAATGAAATACCGTCTCCGCCAGGAAGACATATACCTGAAACAATCAAATCCGGCTTCATATTATGTACCTGTTTCATAATCTCCTCAAAGGTGTCATTTACTTCTTGAATGACATAATCAAACTGTTTCATATAACTGAAAATTTCAGTTTTCTCTTCTCTTTTATGTCCTGATGCAATTAGAATTTTCATACTCTCTCTCATATTCATTCCTCCCTATCTGGTCAGCTCGCTTTATTCATTTTATCCAAGCGGATTCGATCTGACATCAATGCAATAAATTCGGAATTGGTTGGTTTCCCTTTATCTGCTTGTATTGTATAACCAAACAAATCGTTAATCACGTCTATATTTCCTCGTTCCCATGCAACCTCTATTGCATGACGGATAGCTCGTTCTACTCTCGTATCCGTTGTTCCATATTCCTTTGCAATATCCGGATACAATTGCTTGGTAACTGCATTGAGAATATCCATATTTTCCACAGCCATAATAATTGCTGTTCGAAGATAAAGATAACCCTTAATATGGGCTGGTACTCCAATTTCATGAATCATATGGGTTACTAACATGTTCAAATCTTTTTCTTTGTTCCCTTGTTTTACGACCATATCCTCAATTTGAACAATACGATTCAAATTCATTGGTGTTTTTGCAGTTTCCAAAATGCATTTTTCCAATGTTTTTTCTTCATTGTCCCACGGTAGAAATCTAACATTTTTTCTACTTTGTAAAACATTTAAGACCTTCGTCTGATGGGATTGTCCCACAAGAATAAACTGTACCTTATCCAAATGTGGTTCCATTCGCACCTTTTCAATCACCCCAATGCCGTCGAGCTTTGGCAAAACCGGATTCAAAACAACAACATCTGGCAATTCATCCTTTAAATGTTCAAATAATTGACATCCATCTTCATAAGTTCCTAATAAATGACATTGAGTCTGCCTACGTACGATATCTTCCATTTTCTTTCTCATGGCTTCATCGTGATTCGCAATCATCACTTTAATCATACTCTACCTCCTGAATTATCTGACATTTCGTCATAAATAATTTTAATAACGACATAGACACTGCATCGTCGACCGATTACGACTATATCAGATTTGAATTATGCGTGTAATATGTTGTATAACAACGAAATTATAAATTTTATTAGAACTATTGTGACGGAACACAACATTTTGTGTTTCCCTAAAAGAAAAACCTATGATTTTGTTTGATTTCTGTTGATTTATGTTACAGTAAATAAAAATTTACCGAACAAAAAAAGACAACTCTAAGTCGTCTTTTTTCCGTCATTAATTATGTTCTATCATCTCTTCGATAAATATCCCATAACCACTTTTCGGGTCATTCACCAAGACATGCGTCACTGCACCAACTAGCTTATCATCTTGAATAATTGGACTGCCACTCATACCCTGTACGATTCCACCTGTTAATTCAATCAAATCTCCATCCGTGACAACAATCTCCATTTCATCGTCACCATTATCATTTTTATGAATATTCTTGATTTCTATATCATACAACTGCTTTTCACCACTCACATAGGATTGTATTTGTGCTTTTCCGATTTCTACTTCCTCTTCCTTCGCAATCTCAAGTGCTTGCGTCTCGTCTAGATTCTCAAGAAACTCTTCGCTTAATTCACCAAACACCCCATACAAGCGATTATCCTCCACCTGTCCCACAACTTTTTCTGTCTGATATGCAATCATTCCCTCTATTTCTCCCGGACTACCGACTTCTCCTTTTTCTATACCAAATATATCCGCCTCATAAATTGCACCGCCTGACACCTCTAATAGCTCTCCTGTATCCGTATCATTTATACTATGACCTAATGCACCAAATGACTCACCTGCTACGTAGGTTATTGTTCCAAGTCCCTGCATATCATCCTTAACCCAAATGCCCACCTTATAGGTATCAACATCTGCCTGTACCGGTTCTACCCTAACATCTATCTGTTCATTATTTCTTAAAACTTGAAACACAAGGGTTTCTCCGTTACAATTTGTAATTTTTTCCACTAGCTGCTTTTTCGTTTTCATTGCCTCGCCGTTTAAACCAACAATATAATCTCCTTGCATAAGCTTATTCTTCGCAGGTTCGCTATTCTTACCATCCATCCCCATGACTTCACTTGTGTCAATCACCAGGATTCCTTTTGTGTTAATATAGATTCCCACTGTGTTTCCCATTGGAATGGCTTTGTTTAAAGATATATCCTTGGAAGCCTGTACAACCTCCTTCTCTTCACTATCCAGTTTATATCCCAAAAATGCTACTACCAATACAAAAAATATATTAACGGATAGAAGACATTTCAAAAATCTTTTATACCCATCCATTGCCTTTCTCCTTTCAAAAAATAAAACCCATAATAAATGCTGTTACATTTATTATGGGTTTTCCTATATGGTCTCAATCAGTTAACCTTTGCCTTGACTGCCAATTCTTTCATTTCTTTTGCACTTTGAAGCACTGTGTCTGTAATCTCTACACCGCCAATTAATCTTGCCAATTCAAGAATCTCTCGTTCGTTATCCAAATGAGATATACTGGTTAAAGTTTTTCCATTATTTACTCGTTTTTCGATGAGATAGTGATGATTTGCCATGGCCGCAATCTGTGGTAAATGTGTAATACAGATTACCTGATGCGTTTTACCAATTCTATGAATCTTTTCCGCCACCATCTGTGCCGTTCTACCACTGATTCCCACATCAATCTCATCAAAAATTAATGTCTCAATCTTATCTACCTCTGCAAGACAGGACTTCATTGCCAACATAATTCTTGAAAGCTCACCGCCGGAAGCAACCTGCCATAATGGTTTCATTTCTTCTCCCACATTGGTAGATATGATAAAATACGGGTTATCAAAGCCATTGGCACCAAATTTTTCCTGACGTTCAAATATCATATCAAACCGAACATCTAAAAAATTCAAATCAATCAATGCATCTTTAATGCTCTTACATAATTGCTCCGCAATTTGTTTGCGCTCCTCGCTTAACTTCTCACTTGCTACTTTAAGCTGTCGTTCCATCTGGCTTAACTTAAGTTGTAGTTCTTCTAAATATTGCTCTTGATTCAATAATTTCTCATACTTTTCATCCAACTGCTTACCGTAAGCTAATACCTCTTCAATGGTTTTTCCGTACTTCGCCTTCAAATGATTCACTGTATTCAAACGGTCTTCTACTTGGCGAAAATCTTCATCTGAAAAAGTATTTTCTTCCAAATATGCTCTTGCACTCCGCCCAAAATCAGACATCAAATCAGAAATTGTTGCAAGCACATCTGACATGGAACTTAATTCATCATCATATTCAGAAACCGGCATCATTTCTCTCACGGCTCTGTCTACCGATTCATATGCCATATCCTCCACAATATGAAATGCATTCGAAACACTTTCTGCAATATTTTTGCTATTGGAAACCTTTCGATATCGTTCTTCCAAGTCCTCATCCTCTCCTATTTTAAGAGAAGCTTCTGCAATTTCATTTCGTTCAAATTCCATCAAATCGATCTGACGTCTCTTTTCCTCTTCATTCATAGTATTTGCAAAAAGCTCTGCTTTTACCTTTGCATATTCCGAATAAATTATGGAAACCTCTTCCTTTAGCGAAGCAAGTCTTTCGTTTCCATAACGATCTAGTAGCTTTAAATGGTTCCCTGGAAGCAGTAACGACTGATGCTCATGCTGTGCATGCAAATCCAACAACAATCCAGCAACTTCACGCACCTTCGTAAGTGTCACGGTTTCACCATTTATTTTACTAATACTTCGATTGCCGATAATCTTACGCGAAAGAATAAGCTCTCCGCCTTCAACATCCACAATTTCCATTTCCTGAAGACGTTTCTTCAACTCCTCGTCTTCAACCGAAAACAACAATTCCACAAGACCATATTCTGCATCTGTGCGGACAAAATCCTTCGGCGTCTTTCCACCAAGAGCAAGCATAATTGAGTCTATTACAATTGATTTACCTGCACCGGTTTCTCCAGTCATAATATTTAGATTCTCTTCAAAATTAATGTCGATTTCATCAATCAACGCCATATTCTTGATATGTAAATTTAATAGCATATTATCCCTCCAACATATCGTCAGATGCTACTTTTTTGATATCTGCAATAATTTCTTTACAAAATGCATTACTTCTCGCCACGCAAAAAATGGTATCATCTCCAGCAATACATCCCATAAAACCTTGAATATTCATATTATCCAGCGCCGCTGCAACAGCCATAGCCATACCAGACACGGTACGAATTACAATCATATTCTCAGCATAATCCATATTCAAAATACCTGCACTGATTACCTGATGATATTTTTTCATCACATCGTTATCTGCATTTTGAATAATCGCATACTTTTGCTTACCATTGCCATCCGAAAGCTTGGTAAGCTTTAGCTCTCTAATATCTCTTGAAATTGTTGCTTGCGTTGTTGAAAATCCTGCACTGGTCAACTCCGCCAACAATTCATCCTGTGTCTCTATATTCTTCGCTTCAATAATTTCTTTAATCTTACTTTGTCGTTTTTCCTTCATAACTTCACCTGCTATATATTCTGCTCAAATATCATTATTATAATGCACCTTTAAAATTATAAATGATTGGTTATCTTTTCTCTTAATACCTCATAAAAGCTCACATCAAAAAGCTTCATCATTTTTGTAACTTTATCTGACTTGCGAATCACAATCCGGTCACCTGCAGAAAGCTGTGTACCTTGTTGTCCATCAAAACTAACAATGGCTTCTTCCTCTTGTGCTTTACGCATTTTCAGCACCTCTACAACAATTTCATCTTCACTTGAAAATACAATACTTTTCGAAGTCAACGAATGTGGAGAAATTGGAGTCACAATCATAAGATTGGTCTTAGGACATACAATCGGTCCGCCTGCTGACAAATTATACCCTGTAGAACCTGTTGGGGTACTGATAATCACACCGTCTGCCTCATAGATATCCATCACCTTGCCATTGACATATATTTTCAAACCAATAATTCTAGAAAAACCAGCTCTTGAAATTACAATATCATTTAACGCAATATCCTCAATCATTGGAAAATCCTTTCCGTCTTTGTATATTGCACCTGTAATATTCATACGTTCTTCCATTTCATAATCGTCTGCCAAAAGCCGATCCATCACAGAAAAGATCTGCTCCGGCTCTACCTCAGCCAAAAAACCAAGCGTACCTAGATTTACACCGACAATAGGAATATCTAGATGTCTTAAATCTCTACTCACTTTCAATATCGTCCCATCGCCACCCAAAGCAATAATACAGTCAAACTGTTCCTTTTCATCTAGGACATAATGAAGGCCTTTCTCTATCGTTCCGACAACTCGTCGGCTACTTCCACCATGCATAGCAATATAATCCTCTATCTTAGAGGTCAATATCAAATCTTCATCCTTTATGAAATTGGTTGCGATTAAGAAATTTTTCATTTTACAATCCCCTATTATTTATCCAACGTTCCATGAGACGCATCCACTATTGCCTCCACGTCTATGTCACC
>CAYTOQ010000045.1:0-19307 GCA_964439445.1 uncultured Clostridium sp.
ATTACCACCTGCTAAAATTATTCCGATTGCTCTCATGCTAAGTCACCTACCTTTATTAAACTAGAACCACTCTTTAACAATCCGTCCGGATACTCAGAAAATTCGGTAGGACCATGAATCGCAGTATTCTTACCAACCTTAACATTGTCAGGAATTGTAGAGCCTTCACCAATTGTAACAAGACCAAATGAATAAATCTGTGGCTTGTACTCATTCTCGGCTTCCTCACCAACACCTAATTCAACATTGTTACCTATTACAACATTCTCAGCGATGATGGCCTTATCAATTACAGCTCCCTCGCCGATTACCGTGTTATTCATAATGATAGAGTCCTTAACAACAGCACCCTTTCCGATTGTAACACCCGAACCGATTACACAGTGACTTACCTCACCATAAACCTCTGTTCCTTCACCTACAATACTCTCTGTTACGGTTCCTGTCTCATCAATATACTGTGGAGGTAAAATATCACTCTTAGTATAGATTCTCCAGAACTCCTCATACAAGTTAAACTCTGGAATAATGTCAACCAATTCCATATTAGCTTCCCAATAAGAACCAAGTGTTCCAACATCCTTCCAATATCCCTTAAAGTCATACGCAACAACCTTAGAACCATTCTCATGGCAATGAGGAATGATGTGCTTACCAAAGTCACAAGAAGGTACATCCTTAAGCTCCTGTAACGCTGACTTCAAAATACTCCATTTGAAGATGTAAATACCCATAGACGCTTTATTACTTCTAGGCTTCTCTGGTTTCTCCTCAAACTCCTGAATTACACCATCACCATCTGTAATAACAACACCAAAACGGCTTGCTTCTTCCATCGGTACCTCATAAGTTGCAAGAGTAATATCGGCACCCATTGCCTTGTGATGATCAAGCATCACTTCATAATCCATCTTATAAATATGGTCTCCTGATAAAATAAGAACATACTCTGGATTATAATAATCAATATACTCTAAATTCTGATAAATCGCATTCGCAGTACCTGTATACCACTGACTATTAGCACTCTTCTCATATGGTGGTAATACGGTTACACCACCAATACTGCGATCCAAATCCCAAGGAATACCAATTCCAATATGCTGATTCAAACGCAATGGCCTGTACTGTGTCAACACACCAACGGTGTCAATTCCTGAATTAATACAGTTACTAAGTGGGAAATCGATAATCTTATACTTTCCACCGAAAGCAACTGCAGGTTTTGCAAGATTCGAGGTAAGTACGCCTAGTCTGCTTCCCTGTCCACCAGCCAACAACATGGCTATCATCTCTTTTTTAATCATAGTGTCACCCCTTTACGCAAGATATGGTTCAATTATAACATTAAACCTTTTTAAATAAAAGAATTTTTATGCAATTTAACATATATTTCCTTATTTTTGGTAAATTTCTTAGCATTTTTCAAATTTTAAATATCATTTTTTCTTTTTTGAGATTCTTTTCCCCCTCTTTTTTGTGAAATTTGCACAAATGTAAGTTTTTTACAATTCTGTGATTTAATTAATTTTTTATATTTTTCGGATAGATTTTACAACATTTTTGCCAAAATCATATCCAATCCTCAGCAACCGGTTTACCCATAACCTCCCAAACATCCAATCCATTGGATAATGCCAACCACAATTTACAATACTGCGCAACCTCACCGCTGGTTTGCAAAGGAATCATCCCCATTTGTTTGTATTCCTTCACCGTTTCATATGCATGCTCCCCAGTTAACAATCCAGTTAAATAAACAGGAATTTTTCTTTCCTGCATTTGTCCCATAAAACGCTCCAGATTCTCACCAACGCAAATCGTCCCAGAATGATAACTGCTATGTAGCACCACCTGTACATTCTCTTTCACAGTTGGATATGGCATCCCAACATATGGACGGATAAATAAAATCTGGGAAGCAGTTTCCGTCAAGCACACCTGCTCTTCTTCTGCAAACAACGCAACCTGTCCATCTTTAACATCATATTCAGGATTGGAAATATAATGACCATTTTCAAATTTTCCATACCAACAATCACACACGCTAGCCACATAATCTGAATAAGGAACAAGCGGCTGAAGTCTTGTAGCCCGGTGAATCATAGGAGACTCTCCTTCATTACAGTAGCTGACAAATACACCCCTTCCACAGTTTCTCTTTATAAATTCTACACCATGGTAAAAGTTTGTTAACCCATTAGCTCTCTCATCATCTAATACATAATTACTAGACACCAGCACAATAGGAACCTTCGACGCACCGAACACATATCCTAACATAGCAGCCCCATATTGTAGTGTATCAGTACCATGTGTCACAATCACACCATCCA
This sequence comes from uncultured Clostridium sp., assembly GCA_964439445.1. Lineage (GTDB taxonomy): Bacteria > Bacillota > Clostridia > Lachnospirales > Lachnospiraceae > CAG-590. Next base: position 2,337 of record CAYTOQ010000045.1, read on the forward strand.
CATTTTTTCTCAACACGCTGCGCACCGTTTCAAATAAACACATTAAGTGTTTTGCGGAAAGATTTTCGCTTAGCACTCGATATGGCTCTACCACTTCAAACTCTATATCATCCCCATATTGGTCCTGATACATTTGCAGTACACGAAAGGTGGTTCCTTCCTTCGGTCCGATATAGCCACTTTCATCTAATACACTTCCTATCGTTCCTCCTGTAAAAATCACACATATCTTCATCTTGTCATCTTTCTCCCTTTTACCAGCATTATAACGTTACACAAAAGAAAAGCCTCATGCATATACTGCTGAGGCATTTCACTCTATTTTCTCTATTATTCCGCGGAGCCATCCATTTCTTCACCGGTCGTCTCCTCTGCATTTGTTTCAGGATTAGCAACCGCTTCCTGCCCATTAACCTCTAAAGATTCCGAATCCTCTTCTACCGGTGCAGCAAATCTTGAATTCGCAGCCTCTTCATTCTCTGCCTCATCCTCTGACTTTGCCTCCTTCAAGGTTTCACCTGTAATTTCTTTGTAAATCTGAATGAACTCTTTACCTGTAATATTCTCTTTTTCAATCAAATATTTTGCAAGCGCATCCAACACATCTTCCTTTTCCTTCAGAAGATTGTAGGCCTTCTCATAAGCTGCTTTGATAATGACACGGACCTCATCATCAATCTTAGTCGCCGTTTCCTCAGAACAATTCATAACAGAACGTCCATCCAAATAGCGGTTTTGCACCGACTCCAATGCTACCATTCCAAAGGTATCCGACATACCATACATCGTAATCATTCTTCTTGCCATATTGGTTGCCTGCTCTATATCATTAGAAGCACCCGTTGTAACCGACGGAAACTTAATCGCTTCTGCGGCACGTCCCGCCATAAATGTCACAATATCCGCTTCCATTTCCGCCTTGGTATGAAGGTATTTTTCTTCCTCAGGAACCTGCATAACATAACCAAGCGCTCCCATAGTTCTTGGAATAATGGTAATCTTCTGAACCGGCTCTGTATGCTTTTGTAATGCTACACAAAGTGCATGACCTGTCTCATGATACGCAACGATTTCCTTTTCCTTCTTGCTTAGAATTCGGTCCTTCTTTTCCTTACCGGCAAATACCACTTCAACCGATTCAAACAAATCCGATTGGCTTACAAACTCTCTTCCAGCCTTAACCGCTGCCAAAGCTGCCTCATTGATAATGTTGGCAAGATCTGCACCAACCGCGCCAGAGGTTGCCAATGCAAGCTCCTTAAAGTCTACCGTTTCATCCATCTTTACATTTTTAGAATGTACCTTCAAGGTTTCAATTCTACCCTTTAAGTCTGGTTTTTCCACAATCACGCGTCGATCAAAACGTCCTGGACGGAGTAACGCTTTATCCAATATTTCAGGACGGTTCGTCGCTGCCAATATTACAATACCCTTTGAGGTATCGAAACCATCCATCTCTGAAAGCAACTGATTCAACGTCTGCTCTCGCTCCGAATCTCCGCCGCCATACTTGCTATCACGACTTCTACCAATGGCATCAATCTCATCAATGAAAATAATACAAGGTGCCATAGAATTCGCCTGCTTGAACAAGTCTCTTACTCGGGATGCACCCACACCTACATATAACTCTACAAAGTCCGAACCGGACAACGAAAAAAAAGGAACATTCGCTTCTCCCGCTACCGCTTTTGCCAATAAGGTCTTACCAGTTCCCGGAGGACCTACTAGCAATGCTCCCTTTGGAAGCTTTGCACCAATCTCCAGATACTTCTTTGGATTATGAAGAAAGTCTACCATTTCCTTCAAGGATTCCTTAGACTCCTCCTGTCCCGCTACATCTGCAAAGGTAACTCCTGTTTCCTTTTCCACATACATTTTGGCATTGCTCTTTCCAACGCCCATCACGCCGCCACCCTTGCTCATGGTACGCATAAACAACCATATTACCACGTAGAACAGACCAATGGTGAACACCCAGGATATTACGTTTCCTAAAACCGCTGTACTACTCTCATCCACTGCGGTATAATCCAGCTCACCATTTTCTTTTCCGGCTTCCAAACGGTCAATCAAGCCCAAATCCGAAATTCGAGTCACATAGTACACAGTATCACGCTTAGACTTATCCTCTGTCTTAGCCGTCACCTCTAAGCTTGAACTATATATTTTAACCGACTCAACCGTTCCTTCATCCAGCATATCCAGAAACTTGCTATACGAAATCTCTTCCTTTCTGCTATCCTGCACTCTGCTATACGCATAAAAGAAGAGCAGTGTCAGCCCCATTGAAAGTAATAAGATAAAGAAAAAGCTGCGATTGGAGCCTTTCTTATTGTTATTATTTTGCTTGTCATTTTGCTGATTGTTATTATCTTCCAACTTAATATATCCTCCTAAATATTTATCCATACTCTTAATTTTCCAAATAACATTCAATATTATAAGGGTATTCTGAAAAATAAGCAATTCCAATTTCTTGTATATTGTGTGAACTCGTAGTTTAAAATTCTCTAAAACATTTTGAATAATCTGTTTCCAATTATTCATACTAATCAAGATAGAATATAACATTACAATCCTGCGCTTTCTGCTGAAAGTGCAGTGTTTTGTGTCATATTACAAAATTACCAGCATAACGTAAAGGAGTAACGACCATGGAATATATCACCATCATCTGGCAGGCATTTTTTTCTGTCATTTCACTTTTTGTGTTAACAAAGCTTATGGGATATCGACAAATTTCCAATATGAGTGTATTTGACTATATTAACAGCATCACCATCGGTTCCATTGCTGCCGAAATGGCAACCGACATGAACGGAGACTATTTGAAATGCCTTGTTGCCATTGTTGTATACGCAAGCTTTGCAGTCATTCTTTCTAAAATCTGCGAAAAATCCATCACATTGCGACGCCTGATTAACGGTAAAGCCATCACCCTTTATATGCATGGCAAGCTATACAGAGAGAACCTGAAGAAAGCAAAAATGGACGTGGACGAGTTGCTCACCGAGTGTCGTATCAGCGGATATTTCGACCTCTCTCAGGTGGAAGCCATCATATTAGAACCCAACGGAAAAATTAGTATTCTCCCAGTAACAGAAAACAAGCCCATCACGCCAAAGGAACTCGGCATCACCCCTACCCAGGAGGAGCTCTTTGCCAATATCATTGTGGACGGGCAAATCTTAAAATATAATCTTAAACACATCGACCGAGACGAGCAATGGTTACAGCAACAGCTTGCAAAACAAAACATCAAAAATGTAAAGGATGTCTTTCTTGCCACCTGCGACCGACAGGGTAACTTTTATGCTTATGAAAAAATTGAGCACATTGTAGACAAGGATGTATTAGGCTAGAACTACTCCGACACATCTACACTCTCCTCTTTTGTCTCTTCTGAATCCATCTGAGCTGACTCCATTTTAGCCTCAGCATAGCTATGCTCTAGGTCTACTCCTGGGGATTCATACTCTATTGGCTCACCCTCATAATGTCTTACCTCCTTCAAATAAGGAGAAAGCACATTTCGAAAAACCTTTCCCATCAAATAGGCAATCACAGCGCATAGAATCAATACAGCAAATGCTGCCACTACCAGATTGGTTGCAATAAAGTATGCACCCAAACCGAAAATCATCCACGCAACCAATGTGGATGGCAAATGTGAAAATGCTAAAATCAATGAATTTACAAACATCATTTTCGTGGTATTTTCAAACTTAGCAATCACCGGCCATATATATGTCATAATGCAAAGATAAATTACACACAAAATAGCAAAAACAATCACAAACGCCATAAAGATGACACTGTCATCCACCTTACTCTGCTGGTATACCATCCAGCCAGTAAAACCTAAAAACACACCAACCACTAACATAATCAACCACACTATGGTCGACTGTTTAAAATTCTGCCTAAAGCTTCTCGTGTACATTTTAATCAAACGGGAATTCTGCGTATCCCAACCGGTAATCATTACATACTGAAGGGAAGTCAACGCCGCTCCAATTGTAAAAATCGGCAAACAACTGATAATAAACATAATATTCAGTGCAGCCAAATCCACTAACGTACTCAAAAACTTAAAAATAGGGTTATCCAAATTAAATAATCCAGAAAACATATCCAAAACTCCTTATTCTTTCTTATGTAATATTTGTATACTCGAATATTACAATATTATCGTACCTTACTATAATGTTCAAGTGAAATTTTGATGAATTTCCTCAATTTATATTCGGCTTTTCCTTGACAAACTCCCAAAAAATAATACACTATTATTAGGTGCGTTTACATACCATTGTAAACATTTATACTATATAACAGACAATATAATGCTACTAGTTAATTGCGAAACTATGAAAGGAATACAGAATCATATGAAAACTCCATTTGTGAACCAAGAACAATTAGAGGCAATCTGTGCCCAGTATCCAACCCCATTTCATTTATATGACGAAAAGGGAATTCGTGAAAATGCAAGAAAGCTTCACGAAGCATTCTCTTGGAACGCTGGATACAAGGAATATTTTGCAGTAAAGGCAACTCCAAATCCTACGATCCTTCGCATTTTGAAGGAAGAGGGATGTGGAACCGACTGTTCTTCCTATACAGAGCTATTAATGTCTGAAAAGTGTGGTTTTTCAGGAAGTGACATTATGTTTTCTTCCAACGAAACCCCAGCCAAAGATTTTCAGTTAGCTGCAAAGCTTGGTGCAACCATCAATTTAGACGATATTACACATATAGACTTTTTAAAGGAAACCATCGGCGAGATTCCAAAGCGCATTAGCTGCCGTTTCAATCCAGGCGGAAAATTTGCAGTTGCCAACACAATTATGGATAATCCTGGCGATGCAAAGTATGGTCTTACCCGTCCACAGATGACAGAAGCATTTAAGAAATTAAAGGAATTGGGAGCAGAGGAATTCGGCATGCACGCTTTCCTTGCCAGCAATACTGTAACCAACGACTACTATCCAACCTTGGCTAAAATATTATTTGAGACCGCAGTTGAATTGAAAAACGAAACCGGTGTCCACATTACATTTATCAACCTTTCCGGCGGTATCGGAATCCCTTACACGCCTGACAAGGAACCAAATGATATCCTTGCAATCGGCGAAGGTGTACGAAAGGCTTATGAGGAAGTGCTTATTCCTGCAGGTATGGGCGACGTTGCAATCTACACAGAGCTTGGTCGTTTTATGTTAGCTCCTTACGGTCATTTAGTGACAAAGGCTGTACACGAAAAGCACACCCACAAGGAATACATTGGTGTCGATGCCTGTGCTGTCAACCTAATGCGACCAGCTATGTATGGTGCTTACCACCATATCACCGTGATGGGTAAGGAGGATGCACCGGCAACCGAAACCTACGACATCGTTGGTTCCCTTTGTGAAAACAATGACAAATTTGCAATCGACCGCAAACTACCTAAGATTGACAAAGGAGATTTACTGGTTATTCACGATACAGGTGCACACGGATTTGCCATGGGCTACAACTATAACGGAAAGTTAAAATCTGCCGAGATTCTTTTGAGAGAGGACGGTAGCACTAAGATGATTCGTCGTGCCGAGACACCAGAGGATTATTTTGCAACACTAGAAAATTTCTGGGATGTGGAATTATAATCATCCACAGCATCAAAATAATACAAATGACCATTAACTCCTAGCTGGTTACAAAATCACAACCAGCTAGATAATACATACTATGGAGGGGTACACAATGACAAAACGCCTTACACTTATGTTGCTTCGCAACATTTTATATTTACCTTATGTTTTTGTCTGCTTAATGCGCTACGCAAAATCGGACAAAGTCAGCATTGAAAAAAAATACAAAATTATCCGTTTAATCGGTACCCGTGCTTCAAAATGCGGTAATCTTACTGTTCATGGATACGGATTAGAGAATCTCCCAAAGGAGTCTGGTTATATAATGTTTCCCAATCACCAAGGCTTATTTGACGTGGTAGGTTGGGTACATCTTAACCCTACACCCTTTGCAGTGGTAATCAAAAAAGAGGCATATAATGTATTCCTACTTCGTCAGATTATTCAGACAATGGGTGGTTTGTTTATGGATCGCGATGACCCACGAGAGGGCTTGAAGGTAATCAACGAAGTGGCAGAACAGGTTAAGGCAGGTCGCAATTTCTTGATTTTCCCAGAGGGTACGCGTTCTAAAAACGGTAACAAAATGGGTGAATTCAAGGGTGGAAGCTTTAAAGCTGCAACCAAAGCAAAATGTCCAATCGTGCCAATGGCAATCATTGACTGCTACTTACCATTTGACACCAATTCCATTCGCAAGGTAGATGTGCAGATTCACGTTCTACCACCTATTCCTTATGAGGAATACAAGGGAATGAAAACCGCTGATATTGCTGATATGGTAAAGAGTCGTATTGAAAAGGTAATTGCAGAAAATGAACACAACTTTGAAAACTAGTATCGACAAATCAGGCATTGCATCGTCATTGACCGTGGCGACGCACCTATCAATACTGACAGAAAAGAGGAGACAACATGTACAATCCAGCATCATTAAAAGCAGAAGAATTCATCGATCACCAGGAGATACTCGACACCTTAGACTACAGCGAGCAGCATAGTCACGACCGGGAGTTGATTTTACAAATTATCGAAAAAGCAAAAGAGCGAAAGGGACTCTCCCACCGTGAAGCCAGCGTTTTATTAGCCTGCCAGGAAGATGACCTAAACCAGCAAATCTACACACTTGCAGAACAAATCAAAAAGGATTTTTACGGCAATCGTATCGTAATGTTTGCACCGCTTTACCTTTCCAACTACTGTGTAAACGGTTGTGTTTACTGTCCATATCATATTGTGAACAAACACATTCCACGAAAGAAACTGACACAGGAAGAGGTTCGAAAAGAGGTCATTGCACTTCAGGACATGGGACACAAGCGTCTGGCAATCGAGGCTGGTGAGGACCCTGTGAATAATCCAATTGAATACATATTAGAATGTATCAAGACCATTTACTCCGTACACCATAAAAACGGTGATATCCGACGTGTAAATGTTAACATCGCCGCTACTACAGTGGAGAACTACCGCAAGCTAAAGGATGCCGGAATCGGCACCTATATCCTATTCCAGGAAACCTACCACAAGGAAAGCTACGAACAGCTTCACCCAACCGGACCAAAGCACAATTACACATACCACACAGAAGCTATGGACCGCGCTATGGAGGGTGGTATCGACGATGTCGGACTTGGTGTATTGTTCGGATTAGAATTATACCGTTATGAATTTGCCGGTCTTTTAATGCATGCCGAGCATCTTGAGGCAGTGCACGGTGTAGGACCTCACACCATCAGCGTACCGAGAATTCGTCATGCGGATGACATTGATGCTTCCACCTTTGACAACGGTATTGACGATGATACCTTTGCTAAGATTGTAGCTTGTATCCGTATCGCTGTTCCATATACCGGAATGATTGTTTCCACAAGAGAGAGCAAGGCTTGTCGCGAAAAAGTGCTGCACCTCGGCGTATCACAGATTAGCGGTGGTTCCAAAACCTCTGTCGGTGGTTACTACGAACCGGAACCAGAAGATGAAAAATCAGAACAGTTTGATGTAAATGACAATCGAACCCTAGACGAAGTAGTGAAATGGTTAATGGAGATGGATTACATTCCTAGCTTCTGTACCGCCTGCTACCGTGAGGGACGTACAGGAGACCGCTTTATGAGCTTATGCAAGAGCGGACAAATTCAAAACTGTTGTCATCCAAATGCCTTGATGACATTAAAAGAATACCTTGAAGATTACGCATCTCCTGACACCCAGAAAATTGGGCTTGCATTGATACAAAAAGAATTGGAAAACATACCAAATCCAAAAGTGCGAGAGATTGTAGTTGAACATTTAAATGATATCCATTCCGGAAAGAGAGATTTCCGTTTTTAATCAATTATTCTAGTCATAAAGAAATAGGTTTGTTGTTTTACAAACCTATTTTACTCATACAAAGCAAAACGTCATAAAGCCTTCGGCCTTATGACGTTTTGTTATAGAATCACCTAAAATAATTATGTTCAAGATGCATTTTTTATCATATCCGCAAATTCATTGGCAGGCACAGCCTTTGAATAATACCAACCCTGCAAATAATCGCATCCAATATCGGACAAGTGCGCTTGCTGTTCCTGAGTCTCTACTCCCTCAGCCACAATACTTACCTTCAATTCCTTCAACATTCCTACCGTGAACTTCAAGGTAATACCAGCTCTCTCATTATCAAACGCATCCCATACCATAAACTTATCCAACTTGATAATCTTGAATGGCAACTGATGGATATAACCAAGTGTGGAATATCCAGAGCCGTAATCATCCAAGGAGAAAGAAATTCCCATAGAATGCAATCTCTCGATATTTTCTTGCAAAATAGCTATGGAATTCACTGCTGCTGTCTCAGTCACTTCCAGATTAATTTGACTTGGATCCACCTCATAACGTTTCATAATGTCCATCAACTCATCTGCAAAATCTCTTTGCATACACTGCACCACGGATACATTTACTTCGATATACTCAATAGTTGTATCCTTCAGATTCTCCTTTGCAATGAACTGACAAACCTTTTCAAAAATCATCATCCCCAATTTGATAATTGTACCATTCTTCTCTGCAATCGGAATAAACACATCTGGCGGAATGTTACCTAACATATCATCCCTCAAACGCACCAATGCTTCCGCCGAGGTGTAGCATTGCTTTTCCGTATTAAAAATAGGCTGATAGTACACTTCAATGCTATCCCGGACAATCGCGTTTTCTACCGCTTTCTCAATCGCCTTCTCTTTTCTCAAAGCATGCAAATCCAAATCTCTTGCATACACTACTGCGCCTTTGCCCTTTGTCTTCGCAGACAAAATAGAGTAATCAATTACATCAATAATATTCGCCATAGTCGCACCATCTTCCGGGTAGGACACACAGCTTATCGTTGTAGATAACATAACTGACACATCCTCCGTAATCCAAGGATGACGAAATCTCTCCTGAATGAGTGTCAACGTCTTTTCTATATTCACATCATTATGTACAATCTCTAAAGCAAACTGATCCGCACCATAGCGATACACCTTTCCCTTTTTCGTAACGGTTGTGAGGAAATGTGCAACCTGCATCAACATCATATCACCAGCCGTTACACCAAAGGTTTTGTTTACAAATTTGAAGTCATCCAATGCGAGAATAATTAAATCAAACTGTTTCTTTTGTGTAATGTTATCACGCAGCAATTCGTCAAGCATATTACGATTCATTACCTGCGTATTCCCATCCACCATCTCCGACTGATTCTGTGCCACCAAATATAAAACAAGCAAACCTGTCGCAACGACAAAATCAATATGTGTAATCTCAGGAATGTAATATTGCAATATCATAACTAATGCAACCACTCCCTCTGCCAGTGCAATAGCGGTTAACTTTCCAAAAGAAAGCTTTCGAACGTGGAGCACAGCATAAACAATTCCGTATAGCATACAATACAAGGTTGTCACAACTAGCACAACAATTGCTATGGTCTCACGATATACCAATTGATCATCCCACACATAAAGACCCTGCGTTGCACAATTCCAAAAAATTGTTACGGCATACACTACAATTGGAAGGATAAACAACACCTTTTGAACTTTACCAAAGCTTAAATTCTTTCCAGTCCATGCCACCATATAATCCATAAAAATAATCGGAACTAAATACTGTGTTGCAAAATAAATATCAAGCAAGACGGTTGACCATACACCAGGCTCGAATCCCACATATAAAATCAAGTATCTTGTCATTGCATCACAAACAATTGCGACAATCTCCAACAACAACATATTCAAAAACAAGCGACTACGCTTAATTGCAATATATCTTTTTGATAAATGTAATACAAAAACCAAAAGCAATATCATTAACGCACAGATATCGATATCCATATCCCACTGCATATTCTAATCCCCCTTAAAGTGTCTCTATCCCACTCATTCTTGTGGCATCATTTCAATATTCATATCTACCGGTCCATATATTCCCGGCACTTCTCCACTCTCACTATATTGCCATATTGAAAATTCATACGGCCAGACAGGCTCATTGGCATACTGCGCAATCCACACTGGATACTTGTAAATCTGTTCCAAGTCCAAATACAACGCATAATACACCTGATTCGTGTAAATCATAGCTGCTCTTCCCGCTGCCTCTATCGTTTCCAAAAAACCGAGTGCCGCCTGTGTATGCTGCTCTACCGTCATATTATTCGTTCTCGCACTTTCCTGCATCGGATCCTCGCGGTCTAATACAATCGGATAACTCAGCCCATAATCACCAAGCATACTCAACACATAATTCGCCTCTTCCACACCTTCCTCATAGGAGGTTGCCTGCGAATAGAAATATACACCAACCGGCACACCATTGGCAATTGCTCCTTGCATATTGGTGTTATAATAAACATCTGCAACAATATTACCATTGGAATATCCTCGATAACCCAACCGAATAATTGCAAAGTCAATCTCACCAGCAACAGTCTGCCAATCAATCATACCTTGATGCTCCGAAACATCAATTCCCACTCTCTTCTTTGAACCATCTTCTTCCACATAATTCTTAAATCTTTCACTGTCGTCTAGCTTATCAAAATCCCAACTATGACGTGGTATATTCGCGCTAATCTTAATCTTTTGCATAACACCAAACTTATCCACAACACGGATATAGCTGGCATTCATAAATCTTTCATAGTTATCTGCACTCAACGAAGCGAGTTCTGTACTGCCATATCCCGGAAGCAATGATGTGCTCATCTCAAACGGCATTCCCTTTCCGTAATAGTCGCGCTGACAACCACACAAAAACACCATCATACACATCATCATACAACAAAATATGATATATTTTCTCATTAGTGATACTCCATTCTCTATCTATCTCAATGTTCATCATCCATCATTTGCACTATTTTGCACAAATGAAACGCCATCTTTTCAGTCTCATTTACACAAAAACATATACATTAAATATACTATAAATTCATAGTTTCTTCAATATGTTTTTCCTCCATTCTTGTACTTATTTATAAGTAATTTCTAGCAATTTTGAACATTTTGTCTTTTCTTCCATTGACTTCCATTTTTAATAGTGTTAAACTTGACTTTGTATTATTAAAGCGTTAAAACGATACCAACACTCTCGCTATGTTTTGGTATTCAAATTACCTCTATGATACAAATTAATTTAAGGAGGTACTTTTCATGAACAAAGGTACAGTAAAATGGTTCAATTCAACAAAAGGATTTGGTTTCATCACCAACAGCGAAACTGGCGAGGATGTATTCGTACATTTTACAGGTATTGTTGCAGACGGCTACAAGAATCTTACAGAAGGCCAGAATGTAACATTTGATATTGAGCAAGGTGCTAAGGGTGCACAGGCTGTGAACGTTATCGTTCAGGAGTAATTGAAAACAAAAGCGAATGGGTTGTTCCAATGAACAACCCATTTTTATTTCCCATCTATTTTGTTGAATACTGTCTCATAATCTAGGTATCTTCTACCTTCAAGCCACCTTCATTCTATAGATGTAACACTCGCTCCTGAATCTCCTGGGTACGACCCTGGTTCCAGAACTGGGTTCCTATATAACCACAGGTACGTCTCGCCACATTCATAGTATCCTCATCTGTATTGCCACAGTTCGGACACTTCCAAATAAGCTTCGCCTTCTCCTGTTCCACCTGAATCTCACCATCAAAGCCACATTTCTGGCAATAATCACTCTTGGTATTCAGCTCCGCATACATAATGTTATCGTAAATGTGCTGCATAACCGCGATAACTGCATCAATGTTGTTCTGCATATTGGGAACCTCAACATAGCTTACCGCACCTCCCGGAGAAAGCTCCTGGAACTTCGACTCAAAGGATAATTTCTTAAAAGCATCAATCTCCTCTGTTACGTGCACATGATAACTGTTGGTAATATAATTGCGGTCTGTCACCCCTTCAATGATACCAAAACGCTTCTGCAAGCACTTCGCAAACTTATAGGTGGTAGACTCAAGCGGTGTACCATAGATACTGAAATCGATATTGGTAGCTGCTTTCCACTTAAAGCAAGCCGAATTCAATTTCTTCATAACCTCTAACGCAAACGGTGTCGCTTCCGGATTGGTATGTGAAAGACCTGTCATATAGCGGGTACACTCACAAAGCCCTGCATAACCAAGAGAAATCGTAGAATAGCCATTATATAATAGCTTATCGATTGTCTCACCCTTCTTAAGACGCGCCAATGCGCCGTACTGCCAAAGAATTGGTGCCACATCGGAAGGAGTACCCTTCAAGCGGTTATGTCTGCACATCAATGCCTCATAACAAAGCTGTAACCTCTCATCTAAGATATCCCAGAATTTCTCCACATCTCCTTCTGATGAGCAAGCCACATCCACCAAATTCAAAGTTACTACACCCTGATTAAAACGACCATAGAACTTTGGCTTCTTATCTTCATCGTGGTACACAGTCAAGAAGGAACGACATCCCATACATGGATAGCAATAGCCCTGCTTTAAGTTCTTCATAACCTTCTCTGAGATATAATCCGGAACCATACGCTTTGCAGTACACTTAGCAGCAAGCTTGGTAAGCTCCCAATATTTGCTACCTTCTCTAATATTATCTTCCTCTAATACGTAAATCAGCTTAGGGAACGCCGGTGTAATATAGACACCCCTTTCATTCTTAACGCCCAAAATTCTCTGGGTTAGCATCTCTTCAATCACAAGTGCCAAATCATCTCTCGTGCGTCCCTCTGGCACCTCATTCAAATACATAAATACAGTAACAAATGGTGCCTGTCCGTTGGTCGTCATCAAAGTGATTACCTGATACTGAATCATCTGAACTCCACGCTTGATTTCCTCGCGGACACGAAGCTCTGCAATCTTTGCAATCTGCTCCTCATTGATTTCTAATCCTGCTTCCTCAAACTCTTCACGGACCATAATCAAATATTTCTTGCGACTCACATCTACAAATGGTGCTAGATGCGAAAGCGTAATACTTTGTCCACCATACTGAGAGCTGGCAATCTGCGCAATACTCTGGGTTGCAATATTACAAGCTGTAGAAAAACTCTTCGGACGGTCTATCATAGTCTCACTGATAACTGTTCCATTATTCAACATATCCTCCAAATTTACCAGACAGCAATTGTGCATATGCTGTGCAAAATAATCGGAATCGTGAAAATGAATAATTCCTGCTTCATGTGCTTTCACAATCTTATCCGGAAGAAGGAATCTCTTCGTAATATCCTTACTTACCTCTCCCGCCATATAATCACGTTGCACACTATTCACAACCGGATTCTTATTGGAATTCTCCTGCTTTACCTCTTCATTATTACACTCAATTAAGCTAAGAATCTGCTCATCTGTAGAGTTTGCCTTACGAACCAATGCTCTCTTATAACGATATGTGATATACTTTCTGGCAACCTCAAAGGACTGGGTCTCCATAATCTCATTCTCAACTAGGTCCTGAATCTCCTCCACGCTAAAGGTACGATTCATACTGCTACAAGTTAATGTAACTTTCTTCGCAATCTCCTTAATCTGCTCTGGTGTAAGACGGTCCGTCTCTACCACTTCCTTATTGGCTTTCTCCACCGCTGCAACAATTTTTGTAATATCGAAAGCAACCTCCGTTCCACTTCGCTTAATGATTCTCATAACATTCTTCCCTTTCATTTGAATCCAATAACTAACCTTGCCAGTTGCGTACGCTCCTTCAACACAACTCGCCTTAACACATATAATGTGCCGAAGTTTCACCTTCGACACAACATCTTGTGTTATTGTAATCCATATCCCGTTAAAAAGCAAGGAGATATTTCAGCCACATTTATCCAAACACAACGTAAAACCATACCTCTTATACAAAATGCACAATCTTTTTCGGCAATATCATCAAAATTACATTCTATTCCAAAACTTTACATTTATTCCAATTTCATCACTACCTTCGCCAAAGAAAAAAACTGCGACCAGACAGGTTATACCCACCTTTCGTCACAGTTTTCACATATAATACACTATACAAATAGCTCCAACAACTATTCCTTATATATGAGGATTCATCCTCTAAAGAACATCATCCGCATCGATACCTTCCATACGCTCTTTGACATACATCTCAATCATTTTCACTGTCTTATTAATCCCGAGTCTGCTGTCATTGATACACAAATCATATCCACGCGAATCTCCCCATTTTCTCTCAGAGTGGCGATTGTGATACGCTCTTCTCTTTAGGTCATGACGTTTCATCTTTTTCACCGCTTCTCTGTTTGATAAGCCAAAACGCCTTTTTACCGTTTCCAATCTTACCTTCTTATCACCCAGTATAAATACAGTAATCAGCCCTTCCCGGCCCTTCAATGCCGTTTCCGCACAACGACCAACCACTACAAACGACTCGCCTGCATCTGCCTTCTTTTGCAAAAACTCAGACTGCATATGCACCAACGCATCCTCCATGGAGTTGGAATAACCATTGACTCTTCTGGATATAATCGGTAGCTTCGGTCTCTCATCATATTTTTCTAAATTCTTTACATCAATTCCCTTTTCCTCAGCAATCTGGTCTAACAACGCTCTATCGTAATAACTAATACCCAGATCCTTTGCAATTCTTTCTGCAATCAGATGACCACCTGTACCAAATTCACGACTAATAGAAATCATTACCTGCTTATCTGCCATATGTACTCCTCCAATCTGTCGCATCGCCTAAATCAATTGTTTTCTATACTATATTATATCAAAAATTTTGTGTTTTACATACACAAAACCTTTTTTCCCTTAAAAGTATCTCACAAAAATAATCACCATAGAAATCAACACAACAAGAATGGTCGCCGGCGCAGCAGTTTTACAATATCTGCCCCAACCGATTGGATATCCATTCTTTGCCGCAACTGCAGTTCCCACTACATTTGCCGACGCACCAATTGGTGTGGCACTGCCACCAATATCTGTACCCATAGATAAGCCCCACGCAAGCACAGACAAATCTGCCCCTGTCGCTGCTGCCAAACTCTTAATTACCGGAATCATAGTAGCTGCAAATGGTATATTATCCACAAACGCACTGGCAACAGCAGATACCCAAAGGATAATCGCAACCATAACCTTATAATTGCCTCCGCTTGCATTACCAATCCATTCTGCAATCACCTCTAACACTCCAGTCTGCTCTAAACCACCTACAACCATAAACAAACCAAGAAAGAATACTAAAGTCTTATAATCCACTCTTTTTAGAATTTCCATTCGGTCATTTCCTGCAGCAATCAATGTTGCCACCGCAACCACCGCACCAATAAATGCTACCGTAAGATGCGTCTGCGCATGCGTCACCAAAAGTACCACAGCACAAGCAAAAATCACTGTACTAATAATCAAATCCTTCTTACTTTTAATTGCTTCTTTTGGATCTGGCATCGTAGAAGGATCCACCGGTTTTCCATCCTCCGGAACCAACTCCTTGCGATACACAATATAATAATATACCAAAACAACAAGTAAGCTAATTCCTGCAATCACACCGGTATTCGTTATAAAATCTGCAAAAGAATAACCGAGAGAGGTTCCAATAATGATGTTCGGCGGATCACCACACATGGTTGCAGAACCACCTAGATTCGCGCAGAAAATTTCTGCCAAAATCATCGGGACCGGGTTCAGTTTAAGTAGCTTGGCAAGCTCCACTGTAATTGCTGCCAAGAATAAAATAACGGTAATACTGTCGATAAACATTGATAATACCGCTGACATAATCATAAATACGATAAACAACGGAACCGGCTTATAATTGACCATCTTCGCCAGCTTCATACAAAGCCATTGGAAGAAACCAGCCTTCGCCATTCCCTCAACCATAATCATCATGCCTGCAATAAAAATGATAGTTGCCCAGTTAATGCCAGAAGTAGACTCCTCTGCTCCTACAGCATACCAGAAACCAACTGTAAAGATACTGCGCAGATTAAGCGTTTCCATAACTGCGCTCATGCTTTGCATTCCCAATCCGAATACAAGAACCAACGTCATAATTCCACATGCTAGTGTAACGATATGTCTCTCAATCTTATCCATCACCACTAGCACGAACATTATGACAAAAATAGATGTTGCTAAAATTTGTGCGGTTAACATATGCACGTCCTCCTACCCTCGTACCGTCGCTTGTGAAACGTCAGTACACTGCAACCTAGGTAACCTTTTATTTTTTCTTGCCTGATTGCATCAGACGCTAATTTCTTGTGCTGATTTTGTGCTGATTTCTTGTTTCGGGCGGTATTTAATTTCGTTACCTATTATATTCCTCTGTTTCCAGAAATAATAGGTTAATTTTTCATAAAAAATAAGAGGATTTTGGTTGATTTTTATGCAGAATTAAATGTGAAATCTTTCCGTCTTAAGAGTCATCACAACTCGTTACTATGGGCATGAAAAAGTGTTCAAGAAGGTGTTCAAGTTCTTTACTCAATTGTCATTTAGCAATTCCAACAAATAGTGTTGCTCAACACTATGAGAATGATTTCGTTGTTTATATTCTCGAATTACATCTACTAACTTTTGTATATCCTCACCATAATATTCTTCATAAAATTTAGTTTCACCTTTGTATTTTTTCTTATTAAATACAATGTTCTCTTTTGCAAACTGTTTCGGATGTACTTTTGATTTTGTTTTCTCATATTCCTTATGCATTTTTTCAGACAATATCAACAATATTTCTAATTCTGGTAGGGTACAATATTTCTTAATACATTTTATTTGTGTTTTAAATTCATTTGGAATAAGCAGTTTATCACTTTGCTTATCTCCAACT
>CAYTOQ010000046.1:0-19092 GCA_964439445.1 uncultured Clostridium sp.
TGGTGGATATCACGGTATCAGACTTTATGAAAGGGAGGTACAACCTCATGATTTACGTTGGTATTGATATTGCCAAACTCAACCATTTTGCCTCTGCAATCTCGTCAGATGGCGAAATACTCATCGAGCCGTTCAAATTCACAAATGACTATGATGGCTTCTATCTGCTGTTATCCAAACTTGATTCTCTTAATCAAGACAGCATCATCATAGGTCTTGAGTCAACGGCACACTACGGTGACAACCTTGTTCGTTTTTTACTTGCAAGGGATTTGAAAGTGTGTGTTCTAAACCCTATTAAGACTTCGGTTATGCGTAAGAACAATGTACGCAAAACGAAGACTGACAAAGTCGACACTTACATTATTGCCAAAACCCTTATGGTGCAGGATAACCTGCGTTTTATGACCATGGACGACCTGGATTATATTGAACTCAAGGAACTTGGCAGGTTCCGTCAGAAAACCGTTAAGCAGCGTACCCGTTTAAAAATACAGCTGACTGCCTATGTGGATCAGGTTTTTCCTGAGCTTCAATATTTCTTCAAATCCGGTCTACATCAGAAAGCTGTCTATACCCTATTAAAGGAGGCTCCTACGCCTCGCGACATCACTTCCATGCATATGACTCATTTGTCTCATCTTCTTGTGAAATCCTCCCACGGACACTTCACGAAAGCGATGGCAAAAGAATTAAGAGTTCTCGCACAGAAGTCTGTCGGTATAAATGACAGTTCTTTATCTATCCAAATAACTCAGACCATTGCACAGATTGAGTTATTAGATACACAGTTGTTTGAAACAGAACTTCAAATGGCAAACCTTGTCACCTGTTTGCATTCTGTTCTTATGACGATTCCCGGCATTGGTGTTATCAATGGCGGAATGATACTTGGTGAAATCGGTGATATTCACCGCTTTTCATCTCCAAACAAGTTACTTGCATTCGCCGGTCTTGACCCGACTGTATATCAGTCCGGTAACTTTGTTGCCAAGAAAACCAGAATGTCAAAGCGTGGCTCTAAGGTTCTTCGCTACGCCTTAATGAATGCAGCTCATAATGTAGTAAAAAACAACGCAACCTTCGAGGCTTACTACAATGCCAAGAGGGCTGAAGGCCGGTCTCATTATAATGCTCTAGGGCACTGTGCCGGAAAACTTGTCAGAATCATCTGGAAGATGCTCACTGACGAAGTGGAATTTAACCTCGAATAAGAGGTCTGTATACCAATATCGATAGATTTGAAAAATTGCGCCCACCCGGGAGCTTTATTAAAGTTACCCTTTTTTACCATCGATATGAAAACGAAATTTCTTGCTAATTTAGACTTGACTTTTCATAGCTGGTCTCCATTTCTTCCGCTTTCATCATCTGCTCGATAAAACGAGCCACACCATCCTCATCATTTGATGGTATTACTGAATGAGCCAAATTCTGTATCTGCGGATGAGCATTCGCCACCGCATAGAAATAATCGCTTGCTTCTAACAAAGCTTTATCATTCAAGTTATCTCCAAAACCGACTACACTATCATATCGGCCCACTCGGCGAAGATAATCCACAGCCTCCTTCTTAGATGCCTTATCACTATATATTTCCAACATATAATAATCTTCACTGTATATATCCGGATAAAAATCCGCCTTCACTCCCTTTACAACAGAAAGTTCTCTATACAATCCTTCTAATTTTTCCTTTGGTTCGCGAAGCATGCAATAAA
This sequence comes from uncultured Clostridium sp., assembly GCA_964439445.1. Lineage (GTDB taxonomy): Bacteria > Bacillota > Clostridia > Lachnospirales > Lachnospiraceae > CAG-590. The sequence goes on from CAYTOQ010000046.1 coordinate 1,722, forward strand.
TGATATCTCTATTCGCAACCAGGCTCAAGTCTTCTACCTCTGTGAATTTCTTATCAAATTTCATAATACGCTCATTGCGAAAATAATTCAGTGACGTAGACTCCACACTATCATAATATGCAACAAACTTCTCATTGTCTAATCCATACAGGAAACAATTCAAACCTTTTACTTTGATAAGTCCCAACAACACCATAATCACATTGTTGTCCATAACTTCCTTCTTGATATATCGCTTAGATACTACATCATATATCAATACCCCATTCATCATCATAATCGGAAGTTGTAATTTCAAGTTTTCGATAATCTTAAATGCCGTAGTAGGGGTACGCGCAGTAGAAACAGTAAAATTCAGACCGCGCAAAATGCTTTCATTAATAATTCGTTCTGTCACTTCACTAATCTGTGCATCACTATTCAATAATGTTCCATCTAAATCACTTACAAATAATCGTCTCATCGTTTCCTCCTGCATAAGGTTGTCCTACCCTTATTCTCGTTACTTTCTCAATAGAACACATTTCACTAGATTATACTCCTTTTTTTCCTTCCTTGCAATTCCTAACTCTCCCAGAATGCCTTAAGCTTTTCTGAAACCGTATTCAGATTTACCACATCATAATCTACCCATTCTGCCGGGAAGGTATCCACCACCTGTTGTGATACAAAACGTTCATCTAACAATAATATAATACCTTTATCCTCCATTGTACGAATCACTCGCCCCGCTGCCTGTTGCACCTTATTCATTCCCGGATAAAGATATGCATATTCAAACCCTTTGTCCTCTCTTCTAGCAAAATAATTTTGTTGAATCTCTCTTTCATTACACACCATCGGCAAACCCGTTCCAATAATAGCCGTACCAATCAATGTATCCCCCACTAAGTCAATACCTTCTGAAAAGATTCCACCTAGAATACAAAAACCTAATACCGGCTCATCCGATTGTTGAAACTTCTCCAAAAACTGCTCCCTTTCTTCTTCCGATAAATGCGCGGTCTGACAAATCACATGTACTTTAGACAACAAGCCCATTTGCATTGCTTTTTCATACACATCATTTAGCATTTTATAAGACGGAAAAAATGCCATATAATTTCCACGTTTACTATTTACCATAATATCTAAATATTGTGCCATTTTCTCATACTGCTTGGGACCACGTAACCGATATCTACTGCTGACATCAATTCCCGCAAATATTCTTCTGTTTTCCGCAGGAAAAGGTGACGGAATATAGATTGCATAATCGTCCTCATTATTATGCAGCAGCTCCTTGTAATAAGTAATAGGTAACATCGTGGCAGAAAAGAATATTGTCGCATTTCCCTTTTCCAAACATTCACCTAAATTATTGGCAGGATCTATACAGTAAAGCTTTAGCATAAAGGATTTTTCATCGACCTGCTCTGCATAGATTTCATAGCTTTCATCTAACAGTTCATATACATCCAAAAACTGATTAATCTTAAAATAAAAGTCTAATATTTCATCCTTATAGGGTTTTAAAGCAAAAATTTCTTTGCTCTCTTCTAAAAAGGATTCTAGTTGTGCATGCACTCTTAATAATTTCAGATACAACCCCGCCATATCCGAAACTATCACATAGCCCCTTTCATTATCACACGCTTTTTTTAAAGCCAACAGTTCCTTATTACAACCACCAAGCAGCTTGCCAAGCTTTGCATGATATGGCATCAAAAGCTTTCTCATCTTTAAAAAATCTTCCTTGTAAATAGCTGCACTGTACATGGAGGATGCTCGTTCTACTAAGTTGTGCGATTCATCCACTAAAAACAAAAAGTCACCCTTTGCTCCTTCTGCAAAATATCTGCGTAACTTAACTCTCGGATCAAAGACATAATTATAATCACATATAATTCCATCCACAAATAAACTGACATCCAACCCCATCTCAAAGGGACACACCATATGCTTGTCAGCATACTCCAAAAGCACTTCTCTTGTAACATTTACTTCTTTGGTAATGCAATCATACACAGCTTCATTGATTCGGTCAAAATGCCCCTTTGCATAAGGACAATGCTCCGGCTCACACAACATTTCCTCCATAGGACATATTTTTTCCTTCGCGGTAATTAAAACACTTCGAAAGTGCAATCCACACTGTCTAAGCGTTTCCAAACCATCCAAAGCCACTCCTCTGGCAATCGTTTTCGCCGTGAGATAGAATAGCTTTTCTCCATATCCATCCCCCATTGCTTTGATGCTTGGAAATAATGCACCCATAGTCTTACCGATTCCGGTAGGTGCCTGCACAAATAAGTTTTGCCTTCTCTTAATTGACAGATATACTGAACCCACCATATCACGTTGTCCAGCCCGATAAGCATATGGAAACTCCAAATCTTCAATAGAATCATTGCGCAGCTTGCGATTATCCACCTCAAACTGTGCCCATTTACAATATTCCTCCACTAAATTATGAAACCATTCCTGCAAATTCTCAAAAGAAAAAGTTTCTTTAAACCGCTTTATTTCCTCTGTATCCAGATTGCAATAGGTCATCTGTACCGAAACTTCTGAAAGTTCCTTTTGCATTGCGTAAATGTAGGCATAACACATAGCCTGTGCCTTATGAACGAAGATTGGCTCTTCCATATACTCCAGCTTTTTATAAACACCCTTTATCTCATCGATGGTAACACTCTTATCTTCTGTTATAATTCCATCTGCCCTGCCCTCTATCGTCAATACAAAATCAGGCTTTATTACATCGTATTTCAGCGAAACCTCTGCATTATAATTCAAACCCATTTTCCCTTGAAGCTTGCGGTGTATGCGACTCCCCTCCGCCATGGCTTCTTTCGAAAACGAGCCCTCTCCACTGGCAATGTCTCCACTTCGAAATATAAATTCCACTAATCCTCGTACCGATATTTTCATCTGATACATATCTACGTCCTCTTTCTTGTATAATGCGTCTCACCACTAACACAAATATAAGTAGCATTCATCCTCGATAAAATGCTACTTATATGTCACTACATTATTCTCTATTTATAATATACAATCTTCTTACCAATTTCCTGAGCCATTTCTTTGTCTGTTAGTTTTTCCAACAATACTAGCGCAAAATCAATGCAGGTTCCCATTCCTCGACTGGTAATGAATTGTCCATCACACACAACGTCATCTGTTTGTGGATTCGCACCCACAAGACCATCTTCCATACCCGGATAACAGGTTGCGTTTTTACCTTCTAACAACCCCATCTCTCCGTAAATTGTTGGTGCCGCACAGACCGCAGCAAGATACTTTCCAGCTTCTACATATTGACGTATCAATTTCTCTAATCCTTTATGCGCCTTCAAATTAGGAGTTCCCGGAATACCACCTGGCATAATCAGAATATCCGCATCACTTAAATCTTTTTCATCAAATAACAAATCAGCACGAATCGTTATCCCATGAGAACTTGTCACGTCATAATCACCCATAACTGATACGGTTTTACAATCCACACCACCACGTCTTAATATATCTACAACTGTCAATGCTTCAACCTCTTCAAATCCTGTAGCAAAAAACAAATATGCCTTCTTCATATTCCATTACCTCCATACCATACATCTTCACTCTCATTCAAGCTGTCATCCTTTCTCAGAACGTTCTTGTCTCACTATTCCTTTTTACTATATATTCCTGTGCTATAATACTGCGCCGGAGGAAGCTCTCGTTGCTTCATCTGCTTCTTGTTCTCATACATCAACATATCAGCCTGTTGATATATATTCATAAGCATCTTACCCTCCTGCTCCTTGTCATAAACGGCAAAACCATAAGCAATACTAATTCGAAACTCCTTATTAGGTTGCTCATTATACTGACGAATCTCATCCATAAACTGTGCAAGTGCATTTTCATATCGTTCCTGCACCATATCACGATGCAACAATACTACAAACTCATCCCCACCAATACGGAAACACTCACCTTGCTGTGCTTCAAAACTATGCTGAATGAGTTCTGCACTCTTCACCAACATATTATCGCCTAAACGATGTCCAAAATTATCATTTACAAACTTCAAATCATTGACATCGAACATTGCAATTCCAATTGACTCCACGTCATCCTTTATCTTTTCTAAATCCACCAGACGCTCTTCAAATGCCGTACGATTACTAATACCAGTCAAACCATCTCGATAAGCTAACTGACTGACAAACTCGGTCTGAACACCAAGCTTTACTGCATTAATTGTCTTTTCCAAACTAGAAGAACCAAAACAAACAATAAAAATTAACAAACCGATACGTACAAACATTGCAGTATCTGTACTTGTGCCACTATAATATCTATATATATCAATAACTGTAGCAACCGATATTCCACTCAAACCGATTCCACGCAGTATGCGATAAACATTTCTAGAGGAATTTTGTCCCATAATAAAGGTATTTTTAATAATCATATAAAACAATACCAGCGCAGACATAACCAACACAATATGTGTAAATTGTAATGTCTCATGAACATCCGCAATCCTTGTCAAATGAAGCAACATAATCAGTAAAAAGCTAACAAAGGAAACCGCTATCATTCCAACCATTGCTTTACGATTACGAAAACCAAATGCTGCGTCCAGATATAAGGTCATCGGAATCGATACCATCATCAACGAACAACAAGATATCATCTGCAAAGCACGGCTATCTCCAACATAGAATTGCAATAAATGTGTTTCCGCCAAGCACCATATTGCGACACTTACAGAAAACAATCCTAAATACAACAATTCATGATTCTTCTGAGCTCGCATATTAATCGGAATATCCGCAACAATCAATAACACTCCTACAAACAAAGTTAGAATACAAGTAATAAAAGATACCATCTTACCTTCTATCGTGTCCATAATTACTCTTGCCGGCTGACCAATATATATATTATCGATACTAGATCGTCCAGACTCATATATCTTTGTCACTCGAATCTCAATCTGCTTTCCTACATCTTCTGATGTAATAGGCACATAATTCCACCTCGTTCCAGTGGATTTGGTATAAAGCTTACTTTCCTCTATATACGGATTGTAGACCAGTTCCCCATCAAAATACACCTGATAAAACACATTCTTACTTCGAAAACAAAGATACTGACCTTCTGCTATATCAGTCGGTATATTATGAAAGACACCAAACTCCTCATACACTCCAATTTCTTCTATGTCTCGCAGCTTTGCCGTGTTCACTTCCGTTCCATCTTCCAATGTCCAACCATCAGAAAAATCCATCGCAACATCGAAAGATTCTTTTATTACGGAAGTTCCTTCATAATTTCCAAACAACCATACCATAATACCAACACAGGTAATCAGCATAGTAGCATATATAATGTGATAGATTCTATTGTTCATAACCTGCCCCCATATCCACAGAAAACACCGAATTCCCTTTCCAATGCAAGCATTCTCTGTTCTGTCATTTTAAGCACTATGTAATCCCCCAACTACACAGATACACATATGTATATTTTAAGTTATCTCATAGTATTTGTCAACGAAACCAAAATATGATAATGTTAATGATATCAAAGAAAAAGGTGGTATGCATAATGGAAATTGAAAGAAAATTTTTAATAAAAAAAGAACAGCTTCCTTTCAATCTAGAAAGCTATCCTTGTGATGAATTAGAACAAGCATATATCATAACCCAACCGGTACTTCGAATCCGAAGAAAAAATACCAGCTATATATTAACCTATAAAGGACAGGGGTTAATGAAGCGCGAGGAGGTTGAATTCCCTTTAACAAAAGACGCTTATGAAAAACTACTGACTAAAACAGAGGGAAACATCATCACCAAAACACGCTATCAGATACCAACTAAAGAAAAACTCACCATCGAGCTTGACATTTTCTCAGGCATACTAGAAGGACTCTACCTGGCAGAGGTAGAATTCCCTGATGAGGAATGTGCCTTAGCATATCACGCACCCGATTGGTTTGGACCAGAAGTCACCAACGAAAACACATTCCACAACTCTAATCTAAGCAAAATGTCTGAAAAAGACATCAAATTACTTATAGCAAACCTAAAAGAACGCTTGTAAAACTTATGCCTCCTCACACAGCTTATATTGCAAAATCACCTTATTCATTATAACCACTGTGATACAAAGACTCAAAAATCCTGCCACAAGTAAGAACAGACTTGAACTTATTGCATAGGCTACAGCCTTTAACAGTGCACCTAAGGTCTGGGCAAACAATGTCACTTTATACACTTTTCCAAAAGTAAGATCCAGTTGGGAACCCTTTACTAATATAAACATACACAACGCATAAAACAATGCATATATCAAGTACTCTGCCATTGTTGCAAAACACAGCATCAAAAACAGACAAATTAGCATAAAATAAATGAAACCACTCATATCTGCAACAGTCTTATTGGAAATCGTCAAGTCCTTAAACGCTGCAAAGCTTTGTGTTTCTGCTACGCCACCCATGCCATACATCGAATTATATACTAACATATTATTTTCACTTACCAACACTGCCTGCATCATATTTTCAGGAACATCACTTTTCGTAAATTCATCTACCGTAGTATCCACAATCAAACATACGCCTGACACCTCATCAATACGTTCAATTTTTTCTTCCAGATAGAACTTCCCCTTATCCAAAGAAAATTCTGGTACTTCATACATAATAATATCTTTCATACCACCTAAACCTGCTATTGCTCCCGTTGCCGGAACAGCATACTGAATCAAACAAACCAATAGTATTACCGCAATGATATAACCCACAACCTGATTTGTCTTTTTCTTTAGCAAGTCACCATATTCTTTGGGACGAAACATTGCAACCATCATACTTTCAATCGTTGTCATACGTGAATGTCTCTCTGTAGAACGCTCTCTTTTCATATCCATTTTCACCTATCCTTCAAACATCTCATCCAAATCATCCATCAATTCATTCTCTAGCATCGGCAATACAATCGTAATTACTGTACCCTTATTCGGTTTCGAAATCACCTCTGTTTTTGCTTGACAAAGCTCTTCTAGCTGCGCTAATTTCTTCGCCATAGAGGTTTTGCCGCGTTTCAACACACTGACATCAAAGCCCGCACCATCATCGATAATCTGCACTGCATATCCATCTGCACGTATATACGTTCTTATTGCCACATTTCCTGCATTCCCATTCTGTGCGATGCCATGCTTAACCGCATTTTCAACCAACGGTTCCAGACTATGTCTTGGGATATTGAAATCCTTCGCCTTACATTCAATTGCAACCTCCAGATTTTGATTGCGCGTTCTCTGCAGCTGTAAATAAGCAATCATATGCTCCAATTCCTCTTCAAAGGATATCACTTCTCCAGCATTTTCAATCGCTTTCAAATTATCGCGGAAATATAAAGAAATATAATATATCATTTTCATACTCTTGTCGGAACCATTTTTTATTAACATTTGCAAAGTATGAAATGCTGCAAATAACAGATTGGGATTCAACTGTTCCACTACCTGTGTCCGTATTTGCTCCTCATTCATTGGTTGTTCCTCACATTTTGGTTGAACAAAAAGCGCCTGACGCAAGCTATATATCCAAATATATAGCATATACAAAACGAAACCGATACATCCATATAAATCATTTACAACAGTACGACCACTAATCAGAAACATAACCAACTGCATAAACATACCAATGATATAAATTACATTGGCTACAAACACCGGCATCCCTTCCTTACGCCCATAATCAAATATGGAAACAATCAAAACAATCGTAAATGCAACAACAAGCACAACATATATACAAGCGCATATTATATATATTGTATCAAATTGTACAAGAGAAAAGCCCTGCAAAACCATCACACTAATATACAAAACACCTAGCAAAAGAAGTGTAGTGTCCACAAGCCCCAATACTTTCTTTTTAAATATAAAGCACCGCATAATCATTAAATGTAAAAGCATTGCAAGTATCAGAACACAAACTCTCAAGACATAGACACCGTAATTCCAACCTGTAAGCAGCGGTATGACCTCGCTATTCAGCAGATACATACTCCCCACCACTATACCTTCTGCTCCTGCATATAATAATGTACGCTTCTGTTGCCATGTATTTTTAATAAATATACGCACAGTAAGTAAAATTCCGCCGATCACAATCATAAAGAATGCCATCGGCAAAACAACACCTTCTGCCTGTAAAGTGGACAACCACAATTGATTATAATTACCAATTTGAACCGCTTCAACTTCAATCTCTTCACTTTCCGGTCCTGATAATTCCACCTTAAGCACGAGTTCCTCATACTTGGATGCTATCGGGATAATATGCCGCACAGACAACTTTTTCTCCTTATCACGGCTCTGATATATAACATCATTTCCAACAGAAACCTTTACAGCTACATCCTCTATCTCCAAAGTCATGTAAAGCATTGATTCATCCATTTCCGGAATCCGGTGTGTCATTGAAACGGTAGATTGATTTCTTGTTAAAAAGGAATTTGGAAGTGTTACGACATCAATTATGGTATAATCCACCTCATCTTTTGTAGCAACTTCCTCTTTTCCCTTCTGATACTCCTTATACTTTTCCTCATCTCCAGTTTCATAAGTACACACCCATCCACTAGAAAAATCTTCCATCCCTTTCCAAGAACCACTCTCGTCTATCTGGAGCATCGGTTCTATTCCTAAGATACAAAAAATCACAATACTAGCTACCACTATAAGCCAAATCAGCATATGAAGTTGTTGCTCTTTTAGTCGAAACATAGTCATTCCCTCTTACATATCTTCTTGTATATCACATAATCTATATGTTGCATTTCCTAGATCAATCCATAATGAATTAATGCATTCTCAATTCCATTATCTAAGATATCGGTTGTCTTATACTCCACAACCGCTAACACATCTTCTACGGAATTTCCCATTCCTACAGAATGTGGTACATATTTTAACATTTCCATATCATTAATGGAATCCCCAAATGCATAGCAGTCCTGCAAATCCACTCCTAAATGCTGCATCATGTATTGAATTCCCGTTGCCTTACTACAGCCTTTTGGAACAACCTCATATACACCATTAAAATGGGGTATCAAATTATGCTCCTTTGAAAAATATTCCACAAAGGTCTTTTCATCACTATCGGGCATCTGTGCCGTCGTAAACTTATCAAAAATGAAGTCTGGTGAATCCGGACCTTCAATTGGATAATCTGCATTTTGTGAAAAGTAATTATAAATGTACTCCAAAAAGCTTCCTGGTCCATACTCACCCTCTATAAATAGACGGTCATTTTTCTCAAATATCGTATGATAGTTACATTTACGAAGCACCTCTGCCTGCTCTAAGCACTGCTCCTTTGTAAGCGTGTGGTGATAAATGATTTCACCATTATACTCTGCATAAGTACCACAACCACAGACAAACCCATCAAAGCCAAAGTTCAATAAATGCTTATCAATGGCTGTCTTCACACGACCGGTATTGATAAATATCTTGTGACCATTTTCTTTGGCTTTGTTAAGCGCTATCTTGGTGCTTTCTGGCATAACATGCTCATTGTCCAATGTAACTAGTGTTCCATCAATGTCAAAAAATAACAATGCTGGCATTTTCTTTCCCTTCTTTCATGCTCACACAAAGATTACATCTGCTTCAAAAGATTCACCATCTCGATTGCACCTAATGCGCAGTCATAACCCTTGTTTCCAGCCTTAGTACCTGCACGCTCAATTGCCTGCTCAATGTTCTCGGTTGTAACGATACCGAACATAACTGGTACACCTGTGTTCATAGAAACCTGTGCAATTCCCTTAGAAACCTCATTACATACATAGTCATAGTGGCTTGTTGCACCACGAATTACTGTACCTAAGCAGATGACTGCATCATAGTCTCCTGACTCTGCCATCTTTTTTGCTGCAACTGGAATTTCAAATGCACCTGGTACCCAGGCCAAAGTAATGTTATCCTCTGGAACGTCGTGACGGGTCAATCCATCCACTGCTCCACCAATTAACTTAGAAACGATGAACTCATTAAATCTTGCGGCAACAATGCCTACCTTCATATCCTTTGCAACTAATTTTCCTTCTAAAGTTTTCATAATTTTATCCTCTCTTTCTTGAAATAAAGTGATATGAGGCGATTGTGAAACTCTTTTTATTTTTTCATAGCGTTATAAGATATAATCCAACCAACGCAGGCACGCTTCCGCTGCCCTCGGCTCGTAGCGGTACTAAATTCGAAGCAAAGCTTCTCATTAAGTGCCGACGGCCTCGCAGCACCTGCTTATGGAAATGGATTATATCTCACAACGAATGATACACTTTGGGAGGTTTCACAATCGCCATATACGTTTTCTCATAATTTGTAACTGTTCAAAAGCAAGCATTTTCAAATGGTCTCTGAATAGTTACAATAATTTTATATTTCCAATAAACGACGATCAAGGATGAAAACTTTATCGTCAAATTATTGTATATAACATAATTGATTATCTGTAAACACCTTGCAACTCATCTATATACATTGCTATCAAACCGCTACACATTATTAAAACAAATGCTACGCTAACTGTGAATGATAAGATAATCAATGCTTTCAATGTATTGCGTTTGTTATCCGGAGCAAGTTTTTTACGAATAAAGTATACGGGTAGCATCAATATAAACAAACACACCCAGGCTATTAATGTTATTTTCAAAATTACTATAACAATTGGCATAAGCAATTTACCTATAATTCAAGATGTGTCCCATCTTCTCCTGCTTCGTGCGGAGATAAAATTCGTCGTATTTGCCCGGTTCCATGATAATTGGTACACGCTCTACGATGTTCAAGCCATAGCCTTCTAGACCATATACCTTAAGTGGATTGTTGGTCATCAGGCGAAGCTCTTTGATACCTAAATCTACAAGAATCTGCGTTCCAATGGTGTAATCTCTTGCATCCTCTGGAAAGCCTAATTCGAGATTCGCTTGTACGGTATCTCTTCCGTTATCCTGAAGCTCATAGGCGCGGATTTTGTTAATCAAACCGATACCACGACCTTCCTGACGGAGATATAGAAGAACACCTCTTCCTTCCTTTGCAATCATTTTCATGGCTGCATCGTACTGCTGTCCACAATCACAACGGGCAGAGCCTAATGCATCACCAGTTAAACACTCTGAGTGCACACGGCAAAGCACCGGTGCTCCATCTGTGATGTCACCCTTGACCAACGCTACGTGATGTTCCCCATTTAACTTGTTGATGTAACCGTGAATCATAAATTCACCGTAACGGGTTGGCATTTTTGCCTTTGCTACACATTCGATGAATACTTCATGCTCCTTACGGTATTGCACCAAATCCTTGATGGTTCCAATTTTCAAGCCATGCTTCTTGGCAAATTCTATCAAATCCTCTTTACGCGCCATCATTCCGTCTTCACGCATAATCTCACAACAAAGTCCAACTGGCTTTAAGCCTGCAAGCTTCATAAAATCAACCGTTGCCTCTGTGTGACCATTGCGTTCAATGACTCCGCCCGGTCTTGCCTCTAGCGGAAACATATGTCCCGGTCTTCTAAAGTCCTCTGGCTTTGCGTCATCCTCCACAAATTTTCTAGCGGTAATCCCTCGCTCATAAGCGGAGATACCTGTTGTGGTATCCACATGGTCAACGGAAACAGAAAATGCAGTACAGTGATTATCCGTATTGGTAATGCACATCTGCGGAAGGTTCAGCTTATCCGTGTAGCTTGCATCCATCGGCATACAAATCAAACCCTTTGCATAGGTCGCCATAAAATTCACATTCTCTGTGGTGGCAAACTCGGCTGCACATATGACATCTCCTTCATTTTCTCTGTCCTCATCGTCTAATACTACAATGATTTTACCTGCTTTCAATTCTTCTAGCAGTTCTTCCGTAGTGTTAAATTCTGACATGTTACTATCCTCCTGTATTTCATTTACATTGTTTACTTGTATATATTGGACATGAATCGTTTCGTCTCGGACATAACCATTCACGTCTATTAATTTACATAATGTATAAACATAATACATTTACATATTCTGTTTACATAATCTCTTTTCTATATCTATTACCTAACTTGATTCGCTCTAATAACACCTTTTACAAGTTTACATAAAATATACTCATAGTTTACATAAAACCGTTCTGTGCAAGAAAATCCATCGAAATTCCGGACTCTTTCTTACCTCTCTGCTCTTCCTCGGAATCATCCTTGAAATGAAGTAGCTTATCAATATACTTACCAACAATATCATTTTCCAGATTCACGATATCGCCAGGTTTCTTGCTAAGCAATGTGGTGTTCGCTGCGGTATGCGGAATCAACGACACCTTAAAGCAGTGGTTATCCACATAAGCTACTGTGAGGGAAATTCCGTCAATTGTAATGGAACCTTTCTCAATAATATATTTCAAAATTTTGGCTGGTGTCTTAATGGTCACCCACACCGCATTGTCCTCTTTCACAAAACTCTCAATTTCGCCCGTTCCATCGATATGACCACTGACAATGTGTCCGCCAAAGCGACCATTTGCCGCCATAGCCCGTTCCATGTTCACCTTGCTTCCATTGGTTAAGTTCCCCAAGGACGAACGTCGCAGGGTCTCTGCCATCACATCCACTGTAAATGTGTTGCTAGTCTTAGTTGTCACTGTCAGACATACACCATTGACTGCAATAGAATCGCCAATATGCATATCTTCAAATATCACGTCGCCCTGCAAGGTCAGCTTAGATGATTGTACACCTTTGCTGATGGAAACGACAGTTCCAATTTCTTCTACTATTCCTGTAAACATTGATTGCTTCCTTTCTGTAACAAACTAGATTTTTTCAAGAATTTACTCTACCACTTCTGGCAAATCCACGATAATCGGCTCATGACCAACCGCTGGCAAGAATTTCTCTATCACATCCTTCGTCTTCATTTTCAAACTGGATGTACTGACACACGGATGACATCCGATGTACTCACTTTCCAAAATGGGTTTGTCAATCAAAAGCTGTACATGCTTTTCTATATCATTCATCAAACCCATCACAGACACTGCTCCTGGCTTGATATCCAAATATTCTTCCATGAATTCTGCCTTACCAAAGGACAGTCTTGCACTTCCAATTTGCTTCGAAATATCCTTTGTCTTAAATGGTTTGTCTCCTGGCATCATCAATAGATAAAACTGTGTTTCTTGTCGGTTGCAGAGGAACAAATTCTTGCAAATAATTACATCTAAGACCTTATCAATCTCATTACAAGCCTCCATGGTATTGGCTTCCTCATGGTCTGTTCTCTCGTATTCTATTCCAAGGCTATCCAACAAATCGTATACCTTTATTTCCTTTTCTAATCTGCCAGCTTCATCCACTGGTCTTCCCTTCATGAGTTCCATTCTATTTGTTCTCCTATCCTTCTAACTCTCCGCAATAACAAGCTAGTTATCTATATTTCATCCAATCACTTTTTCAAATTGATTATTGCATTTTTATCCTACTCAATATTCCTTGTCGCTTTGGAATTCCTTCTCTTCTTCTACAATTGGAATTTCATTCTCTTCTTTGGAGGTAATCTTAATGCGTTTCAGGGACTCCATAAATGATACCAAGAAATCAATCTTATTCTTTGAACCCTGTAATTCCGCTTCCACATCTCCATTTTCAAGGTTATTCACAAAGCCTGTCACTCCTAAGCGTTTTGCTAGTTCAATGACTTCGATGCGAAAACCAACCTTTTGCACTCTACCCTTAAAGATGTAATGTCTTCTCACCATATCATCTGGTGCAAACTGCGGCAATTTTGCATTCTGCGCCTGCTTGATTACATATCCATTTTTGACTTTCTTAATCCATGATTTTATGCTCATTTACAATTCCCCTTAGTGGTTTTATTCATAATAACCCTTTACTCCAAATCCGAAGGTTGCCCAACGCTCTATTTTTTCCACTTCTATGGCTTTGTCTTTCTCAATTCAACTCATAAGTCAACAACACATCACCATCAATACACTCGGTAGAAATGAGCTTACACTCATAGGCTTCCGTAGCAAGTTCCACACCTTCGCCACCAACTGGGGTATAAAATCCAGAACCACCGAAGAACTTTGGTGCGACATAGGCTTCTATGCGATTCACAACGCCTGCTTGCAATACTGCATAATTCAAGGTAGAACCACCCTCCAACAAAATGCCGTCTATCTGTTTCTCACCAAGTTTGACCATCAAATCCTTAAGGTCTAATCTGCCCTCATTCTCTGCTACCACTAAGACCTCTACGCCTTCATCCTCTAACGATTGCTTTTGCTGATTCCAAAATCTTGTATATTCCGGATGTGGCTCAATGGTTACAACAATAGTCGGTATCTCCTTTGCTGTGGTTACCACATTGCTGGTTAATGGAATTCGAAGCTTGGAATCGCAGATAATACGAATGGGATTTCTGCCACCTTCCATTCTACACGTAAGGCGAGGGTCATCATTTAATACCGTTCCAATTCCAACCATAATACCTTTCATTGCATTTCGGGTTTCTTGCACTCTGTTTCTAGATGCTTCATTCGAAATCCACTGGGAATGTCCTGTTCTGGTAGCAATCTTTCCATCCAAGGTCATGGCATATTTCATCAGTACAAATGGTGTCTTTGTTGTAATGTAGTGGAAAAACACTGGATTCAACGCATCACACTCTTCCTTCATGAATTCGGTCACCACTTCCACACCAGCATCCCGAAGTATCTGAATACCTTTTCCTGCTACCATTTCATTTGGGTCATTGGAACCAACATATACCTTGGAAATCCCATGCTCAATAATCGCTTCGGTACATGGTGGTTGCTTGCCATGGTGACAACAAGGCTCTAAGGTTACATACATTTCTGCTCCCTTTGCATCCTCTTTGTTTGTAAGGTTTGCAAAAGCGTTACGCTCTGCATGCAAGTCACCATAGACTCTGTGATACCCTTCACTGATAATCTCACCATCCTTGACGATAACAGCGCCCACCAATGGGTTGGGGTTGACTTTGCCAACTCCTAGCTTTGCTAATTCAATTGCACGTTGCATATATGCTCTGTTGTCTGGCATGTTGACACCTCTTTCACATCTAATCTCTATGCTAAATTTCTTATTTCCTAAAATAGTTTAATGTATAAACGCTTTGTTCAGTTAGCAATCATCTCTTCGATAAACCGAAAGTTTATTTTTCTTTGTATCTTACAATCCAGTTACTTGTCTCATTCTCTGCTTCGATATGCTCACCATAATCCAATTCTGCCAAATCACCCATTGTCTCATCTATCTCTAAAATCGTCTCCAAAGAAACAATTCTTGCATCCTCTTCCTTATGGTTCTCTCCACACAGAAATTGCCAATAACCATCCTCGTCATGCGAAACGCGTAATATTGGCTTGTTATCATTTAGCACATGGCAACAAGTAAAACAAGCTGTATTAGGAGAATCCTTAAATGGAAATTCATTATTCATAAAGCACCTCCAAATTGAACTCTTATGTCGCTTTCTAGCTCTTCACAAGTCTGAAATCTATTACTTTGAATCTTGAATAAGCTTGTCAAAATCCGATTCATACAATCTGTCTTGTATAATTCTATACTTTTCATATTCACTTTCCGCGTAATCTTTTGCAATCTCCATTGATATCTTACCAGCATCTTTAAGGATATCTCTATCATCAGATAAAAGATATTTTTCCATGCGTTCTGCCCAATCCTGCATCGTCATAGGTATATGTCTTTTGGCTCTTGCCTCAGCAAAATCTAGAATTGCATTCACAATAAGACTCAAATCATCTAATTCATCTTTTGAAAGATAATTTTTTGCAATGGAAACGTCTGACTTTAAAATCTTACCATCAGGTGCTTTTTTCCATGTTGATAAGCCCATATGATCTTTTTTGCTATCTGCACGACTATATATTATTTCTGCTGCTGTCTGATGCGAAACAGCATAGTGAAGTTGGTTCTGGATTTTTGAAAAAAATATTTTTGTCATTGGAGCATTTTTATCATAATCCATACTAGTGGCATAAATATCTGTGAGTTTCTGATAAAATCGTCTTTCGCTAAGCCGAATTTCACGAATTTCTTCCAGTAATTGCTCAAAGTAATCCTCGTCCAAAAAGGCACCATTCTCCATACGTTTACGGTCTATTACATATCCTTTTTGTGTGAACTTCGATAATACCTGCGTTGCCCATCTTCTAAATTGTGTTGCTCTTATAGAATTTACTCTATAACCCACTGATATAATCGCATCCAAGTTATAGTGGTCAATTTCTCTATTTACGTTTCGTGAACCCTCTTTTTGAACAACTCGAATTTTTCGAGTAGTTGAAATTTGTTCTAATTCTCCTGATTTATATACTTCTCCCAAATGATATGTAATAGTATTAGATTCCACATCAAATAAAAGTCCCATCATTCTTTGCGACATCCATAATGTACCATCCTGATATACTACATCCACTCCGTCTGCATGAGATTGTTCTTCAAATATAAGAAACTCAGCAGCGCTGCTTCGTATTGTGAGTTCATTCTTTACCATATTTTTCGATTCCTTTCATAAAACAAAACAGTGTCATTTAGTACGTAAAATTCAAATTATCTGTTGCTTTCAATCTCTCTGTAAGACTGAAATTTTGCGCGTAGCAATGAGCCATGCTGGACAGTGGCTAAATACTGCTCGTCGGGTGCTTGCACACGTAAGAGCATATTTAGACAGTGGACAATACGGCGAACGCCGCGACAGTGAGCAAGCTTGTCTTGCGAACCTGTCGGCATGGCGATACACCTACCAACTAAAAGTTATCAACCTCCCGGCTGACAAGAATCATACACATTATAAACTATGCCCCACTCATCATATTCAATATAATAATAATGTTCTAGATGGTCAGGCATTATCGGTCCATTATCTGTGTATATGTAATATGCCACTATGCCTTTTTCACCATCTTTGATTTGTCCTAAATCAAATTCACCATACTTTTCTTCTATCATATGAATATTGCTTTGCAAAATAATCCAATCATTGTACTTGTAGTATGTACTATGTGAAGAAGCAAATAAAATTATCACTATTAGTAAAACAAAATGAATGCATACTGCAATAATAACTGTTTTTCTATTTTTCTTTCTTATCAGCTTTGTAATAAAGGAAATTATACAAATGATAATTCCGACAATTAGTAGAAGCATTACTAATAATGTTCCTATATCAAAATACCACTGATTCAATTCTTAATTCCTCCGTAAACTTCAAATTCATCACTCTATTGCTTTTCTGCTATTATATCTTCCAATATAGCTAAT
>CAYTOQ010000047.1:0-18398 GCA_964439445.1 uncultured Clostridium sp.
CATATGTCCGCTTCAGGTCGGCACCTTCCACATATATGGGGTTGCCGTGGCTTCACAGTCCCTTCTGACTCCACCACTCTGAATAAGAGAAGTTTTTCATTTCAATTGTTACTTTTACATCATACTCTATATGCGTTTATAGGTCAAGAACAGATTGACTTTGATAAATGATTTTTTTATAATACTCGTATGTGACATTCAGGGAAATAGAGCTTATCGCTAGGTGTTTATACTATCATCAGGAAAGGAGTCAATTTTATGAACGTAATCCAGATTATGCTTCACAAAGTCAAACCGGGTATGAAGCTTGCAGAAGATGTTTATAAAGGTAATCAACTCCTAATCCAAAAAAATACAATAATCGATGATGAAGGTCTTAATATTTTACGATATTCCTCCATTATATCTATTGCGGTATATGGCAAAGATTTATCAGAAAAACCTATAGTGGAAATTCAGCAGGAAACTCACTCTGAAAAGCTTCGCAAAAGCGAATCCTTCAAGATTTTTGAAGAACAATTTCAAGAATCTACCGAGACTTTTTCTTATACACTAACTGAAATCGCTACTAAAAACAACGAAGTAGACGTGGACAGTCTATTTGAATCCGCCAACGAAATTATGGCAGGGGAAACCAACACATACCAACTGATGGATATCCTAAGCAACATCCGTTATTTCGACGATTCTACTTACGCCCACTCATTAAATGTTGCTATGTTGGCAAACATTTTAGGTCGTTGGTTGAATTTTAACGATAAAGATTTGAAAACATTGACAGTGGCAGGAATGCTACATGATATTGGCAAAGTTTTAATACCACCAAAAATCATAAAAAAGCCCGGTTCTCTCACTGCAGAGGAATTTGAAATTATAAAACAACACCCAATGAAAGGATATCGCTTACTAAAATCCAAAAACGTAGACGAAAACATTGCCCGTGCTGCACTTTTACACCACGAAAAATGTGATGGTTCTGGATATCCACTCGGACTACAGCGAGACAAAATCAATGAGGTTGCCAAACTGATTACCATTGTAGACATATATGAGGCTATGACCGCCAACCGATGCTATCGCGCCGGTTTATGTCCCTTTGATGTAATCAAAATGTTCGAGGACGAAGGCTATACAAAATATGATCCAAAATACCTTGTCCCATTTTTGCATGGTATTTCTGACACATATCTTCACAATACTGTCTTGCTAAGCGATGGTCGTCAAGGCGAAATCATTATGACCAATAAAAATCATGTGTCTCGTCCAAGCATTATGTGTGGATCGGATTATATAGATTTAACCAACTATCCTAATTTAAAAATTGAAGCAATTTTATAAAAGCTATATTCCTTAATACATCGGATTAAGAAATATAGCCTTTTTATACCCATTTATTCCTATTTTAATCTCACTTTAAGATAACCAATTTGTCTCCTGCGCTGATTCGATCATTCTCCATACCATTAATCTGTCGAAGCCGGTCTACCGTTGTATAATATTTTTTTGCAATACTCCATAACGTATCCTCAGGCTTTACGATATAGCCAATCACTCCAGGCAACGCCTTTTTCTTCTCCACATCAATCGGGACAATCTCCATATCTAGCACTGCCTTTACCCTCTCATTACTAAATGCAAGTACCTCTAAAGACAAATCAGCCTTAATCTCTATCTGATTCTCATTTAACAGCATTGCCGATATATGATCAAAAAACGGAACTATAGAATAGGTAATGTCCTCCTTCATACCGTCCACTTCAATTTCATAAGAAAATGGAATATCAAAGGTTGTGGATGCGACTGCGCCAGCATCTTCCTTTGAAATATAGGTAATCTGTGTGCTTAACACACCCTCTACCATTATTCCCCTTGATGTCCGTTCCGTCTCGTCAATGGAAACAGAGCCCTCTACATTACATATCTGTAAAATAGATTGCTGTTTCGGCATTTCCACCACATCCGAAATCTTTGCTTTTGCACAATTCCGTACCAATAAATGCTGAACATTAAATTCTCTCCACTTCGGACAAATCTCCACCTCTGGCGAATATGCATCCTGCACCAACTGCACCGTCTCATCTCCATATAGCTTTATCTCCATCGTAAAATCCGCCATAATATCTAATAATCGATCTTCACCACTCTCATCCGGGCTCACTGTGATGTGATACTGGTCCAAGCACAAAAAGCTTCCCGAAATCATATCCTCACTGGACATCTCCTCCTGTACTCTCTGCTCAAATGGTATCTCCATCGTGAAATATTGGAGCGGCATATTATCTTCCTCCGCTGTATAGATTAGAAATACATTTAAATTACCGTTTACCAGCATATACCCATCGCTTGGTCTAATTTGGATATGCGATACTGTTACACTCTTCCATATCACCTGATAAATGTTTGGTTTGTTGGAAGGAATCTCCACCTGTTCTCTTATCTGCAACGACTCTTTTTTCTGATGTTGTAGGCTCATCATTGATATGCTACCCTCTAGAACCTCTGTATCTACTGCATTTTCAATACTTGTCACCGCATCAAAGGTTTCATTTTCCTTTACCTGATAATCCAAGCCAATCAAAGCCTTCAAACTAATCTTACGAGAGTGTAGCATCGTCACTGTCAAATCATTCAAACTTGCATGCACCTCTATGTAATCTCCTTCTTTTGTTCCATCCGCATTGATATATTCTACAAATGGAACCTTTCCCACCATACTGTCAAAGGAATTACTATCCTTGTCTGCACTATATAAAATCTGATAATTCAAGCTTCCTTTCACCTGAAATCGGTCTGTCATTGCCTCCGTTGCTTCAATTACTACATTTCCCTTCACCAAGATCAAACGTTCCATATCCATCAGACTGTCCGGAACATTTATCGTATCATCTAGCGTAAACTGCATTGTATTTTTTACTTTCCATGCGCAATTGCGAATTTCTCGTTTAATAAATTCCATACGACCTCCTATACACAAAATGATTTCTCTATCCTCCATTATATGCAGGTGTATTTTCAATTATGCTCTCAATTATTGAAACACAACCTGCACATCATACAAATCACATTTGACTGCAATCCAGGGATAGGATACCTTGCCATTTTCTAATGTGGTTTCCTCCAGCGCATTTAACTGAGTATCTATAAAAATGGCATTTTCAGTAAGATATAACTCTTCCAAGCTAATGCTCAAATCGGTTCTGTCTTGCGCACCATATCCCATTACAATATAAAGATAATCCTTGGTACGATATGTAAGCTTAAAGGGTTCCTTTTTCTTTTCCTGTATCAGCCGAACCAACGCATCTGGCAACTTGCTCTCATCACAAATTGTATAATCCAAATCCTTCAGTTTCGTTTCTTTTGTCTCCTCCACCTTGCAACCCACAAGAAATAGCATCAAGCACATCATCGGTATCCACAATCTTTGCACAGCGCGACTGCATTTATACTCCATAACCCTGCATCCATTCCTGTCCTTCATAAATATATATTATACGTATGAAACATTTATTCTCTTTGAATGCGAAACCGTTTGCTTGTTTTGCGATTCTTCAATAATGTTTTATAAATGAAAAGACACATTTTAAATGATTCAAATCATCATCTAAAACGTGTCTTTTTATTGCACCGATACCGATATCGTCGCTTATCTTATTCTCTATTTGAATTGATGTGAGCCTAATTTAAACTTCGCATTTGCTACATATCTAGAAAAGAATAAATAATCCTTCATTTCTTTTTTCTTACCGTTTACCTTAATGGTGGTAGAACCATTTAATACTTCCTTTGCCGCTTTTAAGCAAGACTTCATCTCACCCTTAAATGCATCCTTTTCTTTCTGACTGTCATAGGAAACTAATGCTTTATTCAAGCTTCCATTGCGCGCAGGTGAAAATTGCCCACTCTGATATATTACTTTCTTTACTGTATTAGGAAATTTATCGCTACGAACACGATTCATCACTACAATTCCCACAGCTTTCTGGCCCTGATAACCCTCGCCTCTTGCCTCACAATAAATGATTGCTGTCATATAGCGAAGTTCACTGGCTGTATATTTTTTCTTTGCTTTATTCTTTGCCTTGGTTGCAATCTCCTTTGTACTCTTCCCTAAATTATTACATACGGTTGCTTTTGTAGTAGCTTTGGTTGTAGCAGCTGCTTCACAAGGTAAATTCATCATAAGACATAATGCAAATCCAGCTACAATTACGGTTACTATTTTTTTGAAATTCATGATAATATGAAATTTCCTTATTGGGGAAATTTCTACTCTCCTTTACTTTTTATTTGTTACCATTTCAGAAGTTGTAAATCAATTCGAAATGTTTTTGTAACAAATTTGTAACATTATTGCACGAATTTTCCCTTATGTCAACCATTAATTTATTCTTATGTTAACCATTCTCTTGAATTTATCGTTTTTTCGAGGATAGTATACAATATTCTATTCTAATTTTGTCGAAATTGTTACATTTTTATTACATAGCGTCGCACGCTTTTTCTCCAAAAACCCAAATCGCAACCATAATACACTCTTGCTATTAATATCCCAATTCTTCTCCTACCAAAATAACCTTAATTCGATTCGGTATTCTGGATGCTCTGGTCACTACTGTCTGACAACAGATTGTATGTGCAAGACAATTGCCACACTGTCCCGTAATAGAACATGGCGTATCACAATTCAAACGAACTGTATTCGGTGGTGCAGCAATATTATGAGTACGATGAATTCCCTCCTCCACATTAGAAACCACCTTATTCATTCCTGCAACTATAATTACCTCCTTCGGACCATAAATAAGACACGCTACACGATTACCTGCTCCATCGATATTGACCAACTCACCATCCAATGTAATGGCATTGGTACTCATCATATACACATCTGCCATGGTCTGCTTCGTGTAACACATTGCTTTTTCCTCTTCGGTTGTATAATTTTCTCTTCGAAGCAAATCATGCCCTGCCGCTTCAATCGCCTCTTTTACTCCTATTTCATCCAAAGTCATAGAACCACCATAGGTAACCACCTTTTTCCCATCACCGATTAACTCCAAAACCTTATTTTTTGCATGTTCCTTATCCGGGCAATAATAACCCTCCATACTCCGTGCTTTCAACTTATTGATAATTGTATTCGCCTGATTTTCATAGAATTTCTTTTTTGGCATTCCCATTTCCTCCTTAATAAATATGTTAATATCATGTACTTGTCTTACATTATGGTTCTTATTATAAACCAGTCTTGCAAAATACACAAAAAAAAGATAAAATAATAGTAGTGTTATACAAAAAAATACTAAGGAGGTTTTTTACTTATGACATTTGAACATCAAGCATTAACCATCAATTCGAGTTATAACAACAGCGTCCAAATTCAAGTTATCCCTGGACACTTTGCAACAAATCATTCACATATCACTCACTATATTGATATGACGGTTTTGAAAACACGCCAGAGTATGGCTAGAGCCGCTGCGAAATCTATCGCTAGCGAATATGTAGGTTCCACCGTTATTGACACCATCGTGTGTATGGATGGTACAGAAGTAATTGGTTCCTATCTTGCAGAAGAGTTAACACACTCCGGAATTCAGTCTATGAACCAGCATAAAGCAATCTATGTGGTTACCCCAGAATTCAATTCCGTAGGACAAATGATTTTCAGAGATAACCTACAACCAATGATTAAGGGCAAACATGTATTATTCTTATTAGCATCCGCAACTACAGGACGCACCATCGAAAGAAGCTTAGAATGTCTCTCTTACTATGGCGGTATTGTAGCTGGTATCTCGGCTATCTTCTCTGCAAATGAAATAATAGCTGGTCAGCCAGTACATACTTTATTCAAGCTATCTGACATTCCAGAATATAATACATATCCACACAATCAATGTCCTCATTGTCAGGCTGGTAAGAAAATCGAAGCAATTGTTAACAGCTACGGTTATTCCAAACTATAAAAGATTCGAAAGAGTACGGTATACAATGTACCGTACTCTTTTCTTTAAAATCCATCCCTTGCATCCTATCCACATTCATAGACAAGAAATAGGATGCTTATACATAAATCATCCAATTCACAAATTGACTAAAAATTGCCACTACCGAAATCAAACAGCTTCCATATAAAAACACATCTCCTAAAATCTTCTTCATTCTCTCCATAGTTATCACCATTCCCTTTCTCATAATTCGTTTTATCAATCGAATAACTACTGCAGTTGTTATTATCTGTTAACAGATTATCACTCTGCTATGACAAACTATGGCAAATTTAAAAAGAAATTTATATTTTTTCTAATAGGAAGAATTCACGATGGGTACACCTGCTTTTATATAAGTTTTATCTTGTGTTTCATCATACGTAAAAATCATTTGTACATTTATTCGTTTGTTCTTTAGTTTCATATATACATTTTCAGCTCTCGTATACCCATATACCGTATCTATATCGTTTTCATGTATTGTATCTACCACCTTTGCTCCTGTCTGATCAAAGATTTTTTTCACATAACTATCTTTCTCCTTCTCCTCCATATAGCCTTCCTTTTCCATCTCCACCTCGAGACTTACTTGACCATCCACACCGATTTCCTCAAAAAATCGCTTTATATTTTCATACTCTACAAATGCATCCTCTACTTCAGTAGAATTATTTACTTCTATTGAGATATATTGTTCCGTTTCCTCTTCACCTAAAACACTTATCAACTGTAGCTGTGTTGAAGTGTTCTCTTCATCCTTTTTCAATATCATTTTCTCAAAATTATCCCCTTGTCCCTTCGAAATGGAATACCCTTCCTTGATGCCCATCTTAAGTGCTAAATTTTTTAGCATATTTTTCTTCATATCCTCTGAAATATCTAATGTTCCAAAAAAACCATATCCTCTTATTGTCTCTCCCGTTATGTTTTCATCCACTACAGAAAATGCTGTTACTGCTAAGGATTGCTTTTCCCTATCCTGATAATTCACATACATCTGCACCGCTACAATACTCCACACTAATATTAAAAAACTTATCTTTACTTTCTTTGTCACAAAAAAATGCCTCCAATCCTATCATTTATTGATAATTATCAATAGACTACTATTCATAGGATTGACGGCATTTTATATTTTATTCAATTATAATTCCTATATATTCCACAGCTTCTAACTTGCAGTCCACCAGGTCAACCATCTTTATTCTTTGTCCTCAGCTCGCAAATTCGTAAGGTTTGAACAATCCGGATTCATCTGGTCGTGTGAATAAGTTACTGGTTCTGACTTTACATGATATACCGGTGCCTGTATTTCTGATTTTGACCCTGACACACTCTCCTCTACATCTGTTGTGGGATTTCCTATCTCGTGCTCTTCTGTATTCGGCATACTGATTGTCTCCTCTTCTACTACCGTGCTCTGCATCGGAGAACCTGGAACTCCCGCCATTGCAAATGCTCTTCGAGGAGCCATATTCTTATACACTACATAGGTATCACACAGCATATCATGAAATCCCTGTTTCTTTTCCTGCACCAGCACAACAAAGTATCCAATGCAAAGAATCGCAGAAAAGAACCGTCCGATTGTTTCACGATATAACACATTTATAAATGTCCACTCTTTATCTACTGTTATCACTTCTAAACCCATAGCAGCTTTACCCGGTGTCGTATGTGTCTTGTATGTCAACAAAACAAAGTAAAGTGCCACACCTACATAGTCCAACACATCCAAAAAAGTATAATGGAATATGAAATTTGCATTTAAAAATCCCACACCACTCATCGCAGCAATTGACAATGGCGCAATCACAACAGATACTGCTATCGCTGCAATTAAACTGTCAATCGCAAATGCAATCAAGCGAACAAAGAAACCTGCATATACTCTATCTTCCAAATGGTTCTGCATAATACATCGGCACCCCGCTTCCTACCTGATTCATCAAATCAACAAGCACCTCTGCTTCAGATTTCTCCTTAGACTCTGTCACCATTCCGAACAATTGCGCCCAAGGGTTCGCCTCCGAAGACGGCTCAAAGAAAGTATCTTCACCACACTGTTCCTTTACATATGCATCAAATTCCTCTGACGACTTAATTCCGTCAATCAAGCCATTGTCCACGGCCTGAGATGCGGTATAGATTCGGCCATCCGCCAATTTCTTAACCTCTGCTACCGACATATTTCTTCCAGTTGCCACAATTTCAATGAATCTCTCATAATATTCATCTACAAATGACTGATAAATTGCTTTCTGTTCTGCACTCATTGGCTTTCCCACGGAACCCATATCCTTATTCTCCGAAGATACTATATTCACTTCTTTGATTCCAAGCTTTTCATAAAGCTCTGACATATCATAGGTTGACAAAATTACACCAATCGAACCAGTCGTTGTGATACGGTTCGCATACTGCTCATCTGCCGCCGCAGCAAGATATACACCACCAGAACAACACTGACTTTCCATATATGCCCAAATTGGTCTGCCTGTCTTTTCCTTATATTCCATCAGCTTCATATAAAGCTCATCCGCTTCATACACTGTTCCGCCCGGAGTATTCAATCTCAACACAATACCCTTGTTACAATCATTCTCTATCAAAAGATTAACATACTCCATTAGCATATCATGATTATAAGTTGCTGTTGTTCCATACAAGCTACTCTCTTCTGTGGATGCCTGAATCGTTCCCTCAATCGGTACCACTGCCACAAAATCCTCTGTAGTTGGCATCTGTGCTAATGCTTGATAACTGGTTCCATAAAAACTTTCCATTACGGAATCCATGTCCATTGATTCTGAACTCTCTGTCATTTTAGATGATAATGCATTGGTAATGACACTAATTATGCCTACGACCACAAAAATAACAGCCGCCACAATCAGGCCTGTCGTTTGTTTCTTACTCATGCTTCCTCTCCTTTTCAATTTAATACAGTATAGGTAATTGCGAAACTATCGAAATATTATATTAAGTTATACAAATTGAACAAACACCAATATACAGGTGCTGTGAGGTCGTCGGCACTTAATGAGAGGCTTTGCCTCGAATTTAGTACCGTTACGAACCGAGCGCAGCGAGAGCGTGCCTGTATTGGTTTGTTCAAATTGTGTAACTATCATACATAATATTATAGTTTCGCAATTACCTATTAATACAGTAAAGTATATCCCAAAATGAGAGGAATTACAATTTAATTATTTATCATTTCATCCCTTCAATCTCCCTTACATATATTTCTCTTAGTTATAAGAAATACAAAATAAAGGTGTAAAGTCTTATTCCTCTAAAACCTTACACCTTAGATTTTTATTTATTGGTTACTATTTAATATTCAAGTTCTGAAATATCAATACCAAAAGTTGAAAGTTTAACTTTCGTTGTTCTGATTTGATAATCTAGTTCTTTGTTAGTTCCTTCTTCATGTGCTTTTATTCTCATCAAATTGATATAAGCATCAATGAGAACTTGCTTTTGTTCTTCAAGTGTCATTTTATCATCTCCCATGAAATCACCACCTTTTCAAGTGGTATTATATCATAGTGTAAAGCCTTATTCAATTGTCAAGGAGCGTTTCTATCGTCATGACGTTCCCAATTGGTAAGGCTACAGGATTCTTAATTAGAGTTTATGATTCCTAATTCTGATTTCATATTTATTAAATGTTTTCTTATACTTTACCGTTATAAGCGACGAACGCACATCGCAATTGCTTCGCTTGCCGCTCTGCGTACCTTCGAACTAGCTTCTCTTCGTTCAGCAAGGTCTCAGGCATCAGTGTCGTTTGCACTTCTAACTTATACGTCGTTATAAACAGCGAATGCACGTCGCAAGCATAGCTTGCTCCGTGACGTTTACACTCATATAATTTTCAAAAGGGATACATCCTTGCAAGCAAGATGTATCCCTTTATGAAAATTGCATTCGCTGTTTATAACGGCATGTTTCCGTGTTTTTTATATGGGCGGTTCAGTTGTTTTGTCTTTAATACGTCTAAAGCTGCAAGTATCTTCGCCTTGGTTTCGTCTGGACGTATTACCTCATCCACAAATCCACGTTTTGCAGCGATATACGGATTCAAGAATTTCTTTTCGTATTCTTCAATCAACTCTGCACGCTTAGCTGCTGGATCTTCTGCTTCCTGAATCTGCTTTCTACCAATGATGTTAATCGCACCTTCTGCTCCCATAACTGCAATCTCTGCGATTGGCCAAGCATACACAATATCTGCTCCCATATGCTTAGAGTTCATTGCAATGTAAGCTCCACCATAAGCCTTACGCATAATCAAAGAAATCTTAGGCACAGTTGCTTCTGAATATGCATATAAAATCTTAGCACCATGACGGATAATTCCGTTATGCTCCTGCTCGGAACCTGGTAAAAATGCAGGTACGTCAATCAATGATACCAATGGAATGTTAAAGCAGTCACAGAACCGGATAAATCTTGCCATCTTATCAGATGCATCAATATCCAAAGAACCACCCTTGAAGTTTGCCTGGTTGCAGACAAATCCAACTGTGTTACCTTCCATTCTACCAAAGCCTACCACTGCATTCTTCGCCCAGTGCTTTTGCACCTCGAAAAAGCTCTCGCGGTCTACCATAGCATTGATTACATCATGCACATCATAAGCCTTTTTCTTATTATCCGGAACAATATTTACCAAGCTCTTACACTGGTCAACACTTCTTCCTTCTTTTACCGGAAGCTCATCTAAGTTATTCTGTGGTAGATAAGAAAGCAGCTCTCTTACTCCACCAAGACAATTCTTCTCACTCTTATAGAGGAAATGTGCCACACCGGAAGTCTGTGCATGGGTAATGGCACCACCTAACTCTTCTGCAGTCAACTCTTCACCAATTACAGTCTTCACTACCTGTGGTCCTGTAATGAACATTTTACTAATCTCATCTACTACGAAAATGTAGTCACAAATCGCTGGTGAGTAACAAGCACCGCCGGAACATGGTCCCAAAATAACAGCAATCTGTGGAATCACACCTGATGCAATTGTATTTCTCTCGAAAATTCCAGAGTAACCGCTTAGAGAATCGATACCCTCTTCAATTCTTGCTCCACCACTATCATTGATTGTAACAATCGGACATTTCATCTTAATTGCCATATCCTGAATGTGTACGATCTTACGAGAGTGATACTCACCAAGACTTCCACCAATTACAGTAAAATCCTCTGAAGATGCAAATACCGTTCTTCCATTAATCTTACCATAACCAGTTACAACACCATCACCAGGAACTCTCTTCTTATCCAGTCCAAAATCATCAATTCTTGACTCTGCCAAATCATTGATTTCTACAAAGGTTCCTTCATCAAACAATATATCAAGTCTCTCTCTCGCAGTTAACTTTCCTTTTTCATGTTGCTTATCAATCGCAGCCTGTCCACCACCCAAACGGGCTTTCTCACGGCGACTTTCTAATTCTTCAATTGCTTCATTCCAATCCAAAATCGTTACCTCCTAATATAGAACTAACATAATTCTTATTCATTTATCAATTATCAACTATACACTATTAACAAAGTGCTTTCAAGCGATTTTACCGAAAATAGACATAGGTCGAAAAAAACCATAACATTCGCTACTACTAATCTAGTACCAACTCTACACCCACACATTTTCCTGTCGGTTCACAATATAGAAGCCCTTAGCATTTAACGTATCCTCTCTGTTATATAACAATTCAGTATTGTCCATCTGACGAATCACCGCTCCGGCTGTCTCAGCAATACAATGCATTGCTGCAGTATCCCATTCGCAGGTCAGACCAAATCGGTAATACACATCTGCCTTCTGCTCCGCAACAAGACACCCCTTCAAGGAACTACCCGCCGATATCGTCTCTGTAATCTGTTCCTTGTGTGCCTCAATCAAGTTTTCCTCTTTTTCAGTGGAATGGGACTTACTTCCCACCCAGATAATGGAATCCATTTTATCTGACACCTGAAGGCTTTTCACCTCTCCTGTTGTACCATCCTGTTTAAATGAACCCTCATCCTTGGTAGCATAGTACAAATCCTTTGTCACCGGAACATAAATAACCCCAACAATTGGTCTTTGCTGATATACCAATGCAATGTTCACAGTAAACTGACCGTTGCGCTTTACAAACTCCTTCGTTCCGTCTAAAGGATCCACAATAAAGCAATAATCGTTGTCTCGTCTACTCTTATCGTCCTTTGCTTCCTCAGACAAGATAGCCGCTTCCGGAAAATTCTTCTGTAGCCCTTCCACAATTAATGCATTCGCCTGCTTATCCGCCATAGTCAAGGGCGACGCATCCTCCTTGTAATCCACCGAAAAATCCGTCTTATAAATATCCATAATTACCTGTCCTGCACGGACCGCCAAATCCTTTAATACATTTACAACTTCTGATTGCTTCATTACAGCCTCCTTCATATTCCAACGCACAATTCGCACAATTGCATTTGCTCTATTCCATTTGACTCATATATTCCTCTAAGGTAATAAGCTTAAGTCCTGGAACCACTGCTCCACCCTCTGTGGCATCGTATATTGGCATAGTCGCATCTGCCTTCTTAACACGTTTTTCAATCCATTTGTTATATATCATAAACAGCTTGCTAACCGGCACAGTTCCGCCTCCAACAGCAGATACCTGTAGCATATCCTCCATACCGGTTGCCACTCTAGAAGAAGTCCCACTTGCATGCGCCAGATTGTCTGTGTATGCCAAATCAAGTCCGATAAATGCTACCGACTTTGCTCCTAATGAAATACAAACATCCAACGCTGTTGTACTAACGGAACCGCCTGTCTCATATAGGTTCCAGCCATTTTTTTGTGCCAGCTCTTCTGCCCGGTCATAACCATTTTGACAAATCAGATACTTTTTACCCTGATAATTTTTTGCAAAATCCCGATAGGCCGTTGCAAGATATAACATCGGTATTGTCTGATTTTCCAATCCTTTCATATGACCATATATTCTGGAATTCGCATCCGTTACAATCATATAATCCATATCAATTCCAAGAGTAATCAATTTTCGAAACACTGTCTCTACTGCCAAAATTACCATATTGGACTTTTTGTTCTTCAGCAATTCCACATTTTTATCAAGGGAAGGTCCCGCTGCCACAATTACAACATCCTTCCCCTCAAAGGATGGTCTTACCGAATCCACATAACCATCATAATGCTTGAAATTCTCTCTGCTATTGCTTTCAAACAAGATGGCAGAATTGCGCTTTCCACTATCCCGAATGAAAAACATCTCCATTTGTTCTCTAATTCTTTTGTCCTCAATGTGTCGTAACGATGGATAATGTATGATAAAATTCTCTTTCAACTGTTCCAAGGTTTGAATAATCTTCTTAAAATCCGGATCATATATCACAATACAGCTTCTATTGTTCAACAGATTGGATAAATCTGTTGCCATCATACAGTGATAAATGACATCCATATCACTTTCAAAAACTCGAAGTTCAATTCCCATATCCAAACGGAACATCTCTCTTATATGATATCCCAAACCTAATCCCCATATCACATAAGAACTACTATTGATATCATAATAATACTTTGCAAAGGAAACCGCCTCTGTTTCCGGGTTCACATTACTGTGATAGTAATACATACCTGTGGCATCCTGTCCCGCCATAGTAAATGCTCCTGAATTAGTAGCTTCTAAATGATGCTTACCATCCCATCTACCCTCTTCATTTCCTTTCTCATAGCTTGTATGATATTCCATCAAAAGCTTCCACAGCTCCGCGTCCTTTTCTTTCAAAGCCTTCATATTGTTATTCCACACTGCAGTGTCTACTCCCACACTGTCATATGCCCGAATTACCTCTTGAAGAGATTGCAAAAATGGTACCAATTGAAGCTCTAACAAATCTGCCAGCAACACATAATCTTTATTTTCCTGTGCCATTAAAATGTCCTGCAAGGATGCACTGACTCCGTCCGGATTCACCATCTCCATTTCCTGATTATAATAGGTAATATCTGAAAACACTGCATCCAATAATGGCATCAACAGACTCGTCATATCCGTAAAGGTTCGAACCACCCTATCATAATTTTGTACCCGGCAAGCATTCATAATCCGGTGCACAAAGTATTGAATTCTTGTACTACTTTGATATATCTCTTGTTTGGTCATAAATCGCCTCCATATCTACGCCCGATAGCACCTTACCACAAAGCAAATACTCTTTCACATACCTCTGGCGCGCTTCCTCATAATCGTGTCCCAAATACATCTGGCACTTCTCACAATGTAACACCCAAATGTCTTCCTGCCTTGCAATAACCGCCTTATAGCCTGCACGAAGAAACTCTTTTGTCTGTGAAGCATCATATAAATGCCATCCATCAAATATATCCTGTCGCCAATCCACATCCCTCGAGGTCATCAAAAAAACACCGTCCAAGGCTTCCATCTCCTTATATGTCTCCTCTAATGGCTTTTCCTGCTGACAACCATAATATGCAATACTATCCTGATACAAGCTGTATATAATCTCTTCTTCCGAATTCCACCACACACCAGACTCAGGCATACTAACCGCTCCTGCAACACCAATGATACCAACGTCTGTGTCTTGTTCAAATACCTCTAACGCTTCATACAAAAAATATCGATTTCTACAATATGCACTCTGATGCAGATATACCTTATACTTGGCATCGGATTCACTCATTGCCTGCTGGTAACCAGATGTCATACCTTCCGCACCACGCACTGCAATTTTTTCTATCTCATAGCCCTCTGGCACCACTAGATTATCGATATAATAACAACACTCTTGATATTGTCTTTCGTCATTCACACAGGTAATAAAACTAATCTTTTGTGTTTGCTCCGGAATCCTTATATCTCTTGGCCCTGCTACACTTCTCCACTGCATCTGATGTAGCTCTTCATATGGTGGTAGCTCCGTACCTTCCGCCATAATGTCATATAACCTTGCCGCATCCGGCATTTCATCCTTCAAAATCGCTCCATATTGCAATGCAGTTTCCTTCTCATCACAAAGATACAAGAAATAACTTAAGTTATACAAGGTCTCCATATGATAAGGATTGATATCCGTAGCGTAAGTCAACAACGGAAGAACACATTGATACCGCTTTCTTCCTATCATAAATACCGCTATCTCATTTAACACCTTCTCTTTGTCCGTCACACAATTTTTCACAAATTCCACAATTGCATAACCACTTATGTGATGTCTCGCAACAAATGGTAACAACTCCTCTTTTTGCTCCATCGGCAAGTCATATTCAAATCTGCGAACCAGATAGCGAAGCTCATAATACAATTGCTTCATATAGTCAACGGACTTTAATCTATGTAAAATCGTAATTTTCAGATGCTCCTTCTCTGCATCATATATCTTAAACATCACATCCAAAATAGCAGAAGTATCATCTAGCCAATATTGATTCACCTCATTGCCATCCGGAATTAGCACTTTATAAAACAATTCCTTTCCCACCTCGAAACGGGCAGAATGCAAATGTGCAAATACTTTGTCCATCCATTCCGTACGGTCTTGTTTAATCTGTTCAATCTGTCTTGTGCGTTCCTCTTCCGAAAGAATCTCCTCCTGCTCGGCAGCACAATGCCACTCTTCATAGAGATTCATAAGCTTTTCGTGGAAATCCCTAATTGCAGCTTCCTTTTCAAATACCTCCACCTTACTTTTACAAATTTCTGAGGAAATAAATGAATTATCTGCAATTCGACATAATACCTGTCCTAGCATCTTCCAGTTGCCAAACGGAAAAATATAACCATTTACTCCATCCTGAATTAATTCCTTAATACCACTTACCGGTGTAGAAACAACGGGGATTCCGTTCGCCTGGGCTTCAATCGCAGTCAGCGGAAAGCCTTCATACTCCGAAGCCAGCACTACAGCATCCGCACCATCAACCATCTCCCAAGGACTGTTGTGCCAGCC
Organism: uncultured Clostridium sp.; assembly: GCA_964439445.1. Taxonomy (GTDB): domain Bacteria; phylum Bacillota; class Clostridia; order Lachnospirales; family Lachnospiraceae; genus CAG-590. The sequence goes on from CAYTOQ010000047.1 coordinate 15,981, forward strand.
ATACCAATGAACGTCCTGCTGAATTCCCAATTTCCTTGCTAATTCCTTCATATTCGTTCCATGCTTATTATCATCATCGCCAATAATATGTAACTCCCATTCACCATTGGTAACTGCAATACCCTGAAGAATAACATCTAAGCGCTTTTCCTCTGAGACACGACCCACAAAATATAATTTATGTTTTTCCTTGGTAGCCAAGCTGCTCTTAGCCTTCATACACCTTGCGAAATCCACCGGATTATATATTTTACTAATTGGAGTGTCCGCAAAATGTGACAGCAAGTCCTCACGAATGTCTTCACTAATTGCAAAATGTGCATCTGCCATTTTTAGATGCTCATATCCTCCAAATCCAGCATCTACATACCGTTTCACTGGTGCGTGTAACCACGAAATCACCATTGTCCGTAACAAATGCAATTCCCCTATCACTCTTTTCGCCACATAACACATAGAAGGCCACGAGGTTGCAAGAATACAATCCGGCACACCATTCTCCAACAAAAAATCTTTGTATACCTGAATAAATTCCGCCAGACAATGTCCATCCTTCCCCTTTATCAGCGGATAAAATGGTATACCCGATAAAACCCATGGTACTTCCTCCCAGACCAGTTGAACGATTCGGACAGAAATTCCCTGTTCTTGCAAATATGGAACTGTATCATTTATTACATTTTCTACTCCGCCCTTTTCCCCAACAGGCACCAGTATATCAACCTTCATACGTAACCTCCGTAACTGTTATTCATTTTCGTGAAAGTCCTCATTTCTAAACAATGTAAATACCAAATACATAATTGGAACCGTTAGGGAATAAGGATTACCAACCACAGACTGTCCCAAATATGCCATCAACGCCATAAAATAAGCAGCCTTTGCAACAGACCACTCCTTACCCTGCTTGTTGGCTCTTACATACTCTACAATTGGCACAATCCATGTAGACGTATATGCAATCAACCCAACAATACCTGTGGACAACAAATATTCCAAAAAGTCATTGTGTGCATTTACTACTAATATATTATTCCAACCTACGAAATTCGATAAGTCCATACCAATTGCTGTGGTTCCTAACCCAAACAGCTTCTGTATTGGATTATATGCGTTAAATAAATCCATCGCACCAAGCCAAATGTCACCACGCGCATTACCCCAGCTACCATCTTTTTGCATTATACTAATGACACCATCTAGGATAAACACCGCTAACACAACAAGCAATACCATCACTGCAATGCGGGAAATCAATCGAAACACCTTATCCGTTACAAGAATTCTCTTCTTCTCAATCCAAAACAATAATGCACCGCACAATACAATCATAATTGCTCCAACCCAGTATTTAATTAAGGTTCCAGAAACACCCATATCCGTACCAAGACGTTCTGGCACTACCACAGAACAAATCGAATAAAAAGTAATGGCAATACCCCATATCAAACCAAGCCACAACAAATTCTGAAAACGCATCATGTTTTTTAACGCATACGGAATTAAAAAGATTGCACATACTGTTACACCAATATACACACCATCTGTACGAATACCGGTAAACGCCATCAATCCCAATAATAAACAGAGCGTGTTCCAAAACTGTAATTTTTTCTGGTTCAGGAAAAATACTATTATAATGGGAAGTAACAGACATAGATATGCAGATACACTATCCATCTGGCCTAAGCAGGCAAAATAATTAAAATACTGTGTTTGCTTAATGTTGGCATGCATTGACAAAATATCGATAGAGACCGTATTACAGACAATCCACAGGAATATAAACACATTCAATATTATAATCATATCCCATATATCCTTACATCCTGTCAGACTTCGGGAAACAAAAAAATAAAATATAATTAATGTTATTAATGTCAATGTTCCTATGTAAAAAGAACCCGTTCCAAAATAAGCGACACTCTTATCTTCAGATAATAGGAAGGATATAATGACTGCTCCTCCATAAGCAATTAATGCCCAATCCATCGCATTCAATTTACCGCGATAACGAAGCACATATTCTTTTTTGACAAAGGATGTGACAAGCGTAACCAAAATTCCGATTCCCATTACACCTGCTATCAACCAGTAAAATTTTCCTTTTGCAGCTATCATCGCCGTATAAAACTTTCCATCAAAATATAATGGTAAAAAGGCTAATATCATAGCAAAATATATCTTAGAAACAACATCTGCCACCTTCCATGTTATATTTTCATCCTTTTTTTTCATTCGTCTATATCCCCCATTATCTATTATTTCATCTATGTTATATCGTCGCTTTTTTACATTAATATAACATATCTAAGTAATCTTTACAAACAAGTTGCTTCTTACGATGAAATTATAGACATTTCTGAAATTTTGTCTATTTCCCACAAAATCTCTCATGTTTTTTGAAAAAATTGTACA
>CAYTOQ010000048.1:0-18392 GCA_964439445.1 uncultured Clostridium sp.
GCGTCAGCGAGATATATCTTATCACGCTTTCGTTGTCTTGTCAACAACTTTTTTGTTCTTTTTTAACTTTTTTTGACTTATTTTGTGACAGCTTGCTAACTATAACATCACACTAAAATAATGTCAACCTATTTTTTGTATTTATTTTGATGCATATGCTCTCTTGCTACTTTTATTATTATTCAATTATTTTAATCAGAAATACTTTACTCTCACTATACAATTCTATCTATACAAACTTTAGTTAAAATGTGTATAATGAAATATGTTAAAAGAGTATTAAATTTGTAATGGGAGGACATTATGTATATACATCTAAAACAACACCTACATATAACAGGGAAAATTTTTTTCACAATCATACTCTTAACAATTTGTGAATTTCTTGCACTAATTGCTGTGGCACGAATTCCACAAAAACATATTGCATTACATGCAAACGAATCCGCCGACATCCTACTAGAAAATCCTGTTTTCTTCTATGTTAATGAAAAGGACTTTTCTTCTAGAATCGACCGATATGCAGATTCTATTTTGTTGAATATAGCTTATTCTTATGATAGCAATTCTCCTGTTGAATCTGTTCTTCGTTCCTCCTACTATCATACAGATACACAAAACGAAAACGATAATCTTAAAACAACAATAACAAAACATACCTCTCCAAATACCGATTACATACGCTATTGGCATGGTTCAAATATAATAATCAAGCCATTATTACTAATTATGAATATAAATGGTATCTATATACTAAATGCAATTATCATAATCATTCTTACCACAATCCTTCTAGTACTATTAGGAAAAAGAATACGCAAAGAATGTTCCATTTGTTTTTTACTTGCTTGTATTGCCGTATCTGCCTGGTACGTTCCATTCTCACTCGAATATACTTGGACATTTATTATTATGGAAGTCGCATCTATTCTTTCCTTCTTTCTACATAAAAAGAGTACAACAGCTACAATGACATTTTTTGTAGTAGTTGGGAATATTACTGCGTATTTTGATTTTTTATCTACTGAAACATTGACTTTCCTTCTTCCAATTACTTGCATTTTACTTATGCAACATAAAGAGAATTTGCTGCCAAATACAAAAGCATACCTTTCACTTAGTTTCAAATTCGGAATAAGCTGGCTGGTAGGCTATATCTGTGCATGGATTATGAAATGGACAATCGCATCTATTGTGTTACAGCAAAATGCATTCAAGCTCGCATTGCAGCAAGTAAATACACGTATACAAGGAACTGTTGATTCTATTTCTGGACTCCAACAAGTAACAGGGGCATTGACCAAAAACAGCATTTGTCTTTTCCCTTTCAGTTACCTAGGTGAAAATGCAATACTATTATTTTGTATCATTCTTTGTTTGCTGGCACTATTTTATTACTTTTTCAGAAAACAAAGTTCCACTGATCTGCTAAAGATACTATTTCTAATTGCTTTAGTACCTTATATCCGGTTTATACTTTTATCTAATCATTCCTATATACATTATTTCTTTACCTTCCGCGCACAGCTTGCCAGTGTATTTGCATGCTTTTTAATATTGATATACGGAATCGACTATTCACTAATACAAAAAGAATGGAGAAAGCTATGGAAACAGAAAAAATAGAACTAACCATATTAATGCCTTGTTTAAATGAAGAAAAAAATCTTGCAGATTCAATATATGCTGCAAGAAACTTCTTAGAAACCTATAATGTTATGGGAGAAATACTAATCATAGATAATGGAAGCATTGACCAATCTCGGACAATTGCTACTTCTTTACAAGCTCGTGTTCTTATAGAAGAAAACATAGGCTACGGCAACGCAATACGCCACGGAATCAAAAACGCATCGGGAACCTATATCATTCTCGGGGACTGCGATACTACTTATAATTTTGAACAGCTATTACCTTTTCTAGAAGAATTACGTAACGGTTGTGGTTTAGTTGTTGGCAATCGTTTTGCCGGTGGCATCGAAAAAGGTGCTATGCCTTTTTCACATAGATACATCGGTGTCCCACTTTTGTCTTGGTTAGGCCGGATACGTTACAAAGTTTCTTTACACGACTTTCATTGCGGTTTACGTGGCTTTCATACTTTAGTGGCAAATCAGTTAGACTTAAAAAGTGAAGGCATGGAATTTGCAACAGAATTGATTGCAAGATTTGCCAGCACCAATTTACCAATTGTAGAGGTGCCGACCACCCTTTATGTCAGCAAATATCCACGCCAATCACATTTACACACAATTCGCGATGGCATCCGACACCTTCGCTACATTTTATGCAATAAACTCTAATCTCTCTTTACATCTAACACAGAGTAGATAAATACGCCCTTTGATTTACCTTTAAGCGGTATCTCTCCTATCGCTTCTACCTCGACGCGATCTTTCACACGCTCATATATATCTTGACTGATTAAAATCTGTCCTTTTTTTGCATTAGATTCTAATCTTGCTGCTGTGTTTACTGTGTCACCAATAGCAGTAAAATCCATTCGAAATTCACAACCTATATTTCCTACAACAGCAGGTCCACAATTCACACCGACACCAAAGCCTACACTCCTACCATACCTTTCCATCAACTCTTTCTCTAATGCTTTACCACCATTTACAATATCCATAGCAGCACAAACTGCACAAAACTCATAATCTGGCAAATCAAATGGCGAATTAAATACCGCCATGGTCGCATCACCAACAAATTTATCCAAAGTTCCTTTGTTCTTAAATATAGCATTGGTTGTTAAATTCAAATAATGATTCAAGATTTCAACCACTTCTTCCGGCGTCAAAATCTCCGACATTGTAGTAAAACCTCTAATATCAACAAACAATACAGCAATATCACGATTTTCGCCACCAAGCTTAACTGAAAAATCTCCTTTTTTTGCTATCTCCTCCACAATTTCTGGTGCTACATACTTTTTAAATGCATTCAGCACCTTTTTCCGTTTCAATCCCTCTGTAACATACCCAAGCGCAAGACAATACACATAAGAAATAACCAAAACCAGCGGTAGATACAACAGGCTAATGGTCAGACCTTGATTATTCAAAAACACACCTACAACAATCTCTGTTGCGATTGTGATAGCGAGTACAATAATAGCTAACCATACTTTCGAACGCTTAAAGAAAATATGTATAATTGCTGTAATCATACCAAGCAATATACCAGCTACGATCGGATCTCCGTTAACAGAAAATCTATTCTGCATAAATGATTGAATAATATTAGCGTGAATTTCTACTCCGTACATTTGCTGATTATAGCCATTCGGAACATTGAAATTATCCTGCATACCTGCAGCATACGCACCTACCAATACAATGCTATCTTTAAATACCCTACTATCAATTGTTCCATTTAATACATCCACCAGAGAAATCGCTTCATAATCACCAGGCTTACCAGAATAATTAATTAACGTCTTTCCGTATTTATCTGTAACCGCCTCATTACTATGTAAATTATTCCTTTCGCAATATGTCTCATATATTACCTTTGAGAACAATTCAATCATTGTACCCTGATAATCTTCCTGCACACGAACCCTTCGCACTGTACCATCCGAATCCTGTGCCACATTGGCAAAACCAACCTTAACCTCCTGCATCAGCTCGTTATAAGGATTATATATTTTTTTTACCGGATAATCTGTAAGTCCTTCCGCGTTTGTTTCAGCTTTTTGTTCGTACTCTAACTGAGAAGCTACCACTACATTGTCATAGGTGGCACAAGCATCGACAAAGGCTTTATCTCCATCCGAAATACCTTCTTCTCCAAAATAACCAGAAAAGATAATATCAAATCCTATTACGCTAGGTTTCGCATCTTCATCAGAGTTAAGATAATTAATCAAATCTGCATAATATTGCCTTGACCATGTATTAATCGGTCCAAGTTCCTCCATTGTTTTCTCATCAATAGCAATTATTTTAATACGATTGTCAACTCCACGAGGAATCTGATATACAAAGTCCTTCAGCATATAGTCCACTGAGCCAAACAGATTGGTCACAGTTAATATAAACACTAATAAAAACGCAATCAACGCTTCAACTATATCTCTTACCCACTTCTTCATATAAAACCTTCTTCTTTATCATTCTTTCCAATTAATTATCGTATTTTTAGTAATCGGTGTAGCAAAATCAAAATCCCAATCTCCTGTCGCTGATGGCATAAGAAACGGAATTGTTGCACATTCGCCTTCTTTTACCGTCTGTGACGCAAAGGTGGTACCACCATTCATAAACGTTACTACATACTCAATGGCAACCCCTGCCTCTCCAGAAGCTTCCTGTTCTTCAGGTATCTGTATATATTCTCCCATAATCTCTTTTATAAGCGAAACCACATCATCCGGCAAACTAGAATAATCTATATCTGTTGGCTCTGATAGGTAATCGGTGGTCTCACCGTCTTCATATATAATAATTTCTTTTCCTTTTTCTATAGAAACCTCTTCCTCCGAAATATGACCATCCGGATATACCAGTCTAGATACCACCTTACCATCAAAAACCGTAATCTTAGTATAACAGATTCCTTCTTCATCATAGTAAATCGAAACTCGGAACACCGTTCCGCGCACAGCCATAGTCGAATTCGGAGTATTCACTTCATAAGAAGACTCTCTACTCAATGCATTCTGTATTTCGTTTGTAATAGCTCCTTTGTTTAGGACAATTGTTGTTTCGCTATCCTCACTAGAACCTACCGCTTGTATAGAGAACTCGGTATCTTCTTCAACATAAGCATATTTGTCCTCATCCATTCTCAAGGTCATATTACCTGTCTGTAAGTATACTTTATCACCTGACTCTAGATTCATATTATTATATGGCTCTATCTCACCGATATCTTCACGGATAACTGTTGCTTTTCCATCATATTCGTATATCTTTATGATTCGATATACCTTATCCTTACCCATCAATAAAATGATAACTAACGTAAACACTATTACAATTGCAACCAAAATGCACACTATTAACTTTTTCTTATTCTTCATAGTCATTTCCATCTGCCTGCACACCTACTCTTTCGTAAATGTATACTCGCCTTCTGTTCTAACATAAAACCGTTGTCCACCACTATACTTGGTAGAATCACCATTCACACTCCATTTTCCACTTTCCAAGCGATACGCCTGATTCAAACTAAGTCGTACCACTTCATTCAATGGTATTATCCCTGTTTCCATCCATTTGGCAGCAACAGATACACGAACCAAACAACTATTACCAGCCAAATCCACAGCTTTTATTTGATATTCACTCAAACCGTTGTCGGATTGCAATGTAAGATTCACTTGGTTATCATCAAAGGTTATATTACTTTCATTTACAAATACCTTGCTAAGGTTTTTATCACTAACCTTAACTGTAACGGTATCTCCATAATAAATCTGTTTATCCTCTGCTCCAATAGCTGGTAGCGTTTTATCAATCTTAATGGATGGCAGTTTCTTTCCTGAAGTTTTCTCTCCCGTCTCATCATTGATAAAATATAGCTTTGATGCTTGCGTAGAAGATTTCACTACTAGCGTTGATTTGTACTTTCCGTCTAGAGTGTCCGATACAGAGTATCCCTCTAAAGGCGTAATCGTTACATCGGAGATATAAAAATCATTTTCTCCCTTTACGCCAGATAATATATATGGGTTATTCGGTACTGGTAAAAAAGAGATATTAAAATTCGTTGTTGCTGTGAAAGCTGTATAGCTATCATTTTCCGCGAAAGTAACTCTAGCCGTGTAAGCTCCTACCTTTTTAGGTTTATTTGTGCTATAGCTACTATTCGCTGCATCTTTTTCCTTATATTCAATCTTAGCTGTGGATACATCATTCGTTCGAGAATCTACAACTGCATTCACCGTTGCCCCATAATAGATATCCTCCACAGTAATAGAGCCGGTACCTGGTTCCTTTGGTTTCTTGATTGCTACTGGTACACTAATCGTAACATCTCCTGATTCATTTGCAGAAATAGTGTAGGAAATTGTCACCTCCTGATCATTGACTCTGGTAGCTTTCAAGACACCTGCACCATCTGTAGTTATACCTACTTCGTACCCTTCCGGAAAATAATATCCTTCAAGTGGTTTGATTGTGTAGGTAGAAGAAACATCACCTGGCATATATGTAACAGTTTCACTTCCCCCGCTAAGAGTCACTTGACAATCAGATGGGATGGATATGATGAGCTTCTTTCCGTAAAAATCCAAAAGACTTCCTTTTTTCTCTGCATCTATTGCATATTCTTTGTCATTGTAATAGACTGAATATCCACTTCCACCAGTTGTGTCAATTACCGTATTCTGTCCGACAATTACCTGTGTAGCACCTATTCCATTTGTCGACTTTAGATAATCTGATACCTCAACGGTTGCATTTCCAGATGGCTCTATAGCTCCTACCATAAGGCTATCCACTATCACTGAATTACTTACAGCTACAGGTGAAGTAGTAGATAGTGTTCCAATGCTACATGATGATAAAGAAATCGCTGAGGTGCCTGAATCTGTAATAGAATTGATAGTTCCACCAGTCACCTCCAACTCACCACCAATTAACGTAATATTGCCAATTGTACCTGTATTGCTTAATCTACTATTAGCTGCTAAATTGAAGGAAGCACTTGAAATAGTTCCATTATTTTCTATATACGCAAGCACATTACCAGTTATAATATTCCCAGTAATGGTTCCATTATTGATTAGCGCATTTTCAGACCCATCTATTTCAGCATTTGTAAAATCTATTTTTCCAGACAAGGTAGCACCTGCCGAAACGGTCAATGTCTTTTCTCCACCACTTCCATATATATAATCATTATTATCATCTGTCGTAACAGTTACATTTGTCTCAACAATAATCTCCGCAGCCAAAGAAACTAGCTTATCCATTCCGAACAAATGGCAAACCAGCATAACAACCAATAAATATACAATTAATTTCTTTGCGCGTTGCCTCATATCAATCGTCTCTCCTTATCTTACAAAAATCACATTTATATTATTAAATCTTCGAGTACATAGCCTTTAAAAAATCTTTGATATTGCTTCCACTAAAGTCGAAACACTTTCCACTTCAATCGGAAGCTGTCCCATGCTTTTATCATAATTCGACTTCGGAATATAACATTTTGAAAAGCCCATCTTCACTGCTTCATTTACACGCTGAGATATATTGGCAACTCCTCTGATTTCTCCAGCCAAACCAACCTCTCCTAATATAATTGTATGCGGATCCACCGGAACATTCTTAAAGCTAGAAACTAAAGCAATTACAATTCCTAAATCAATCGCTGTGTCATTTAGCCGCATACCACCTGCAAGATTCACATAAGCATCATTGCCTGCAATTAAAATCCCAGCTCGTTTTTCCAACACTGCCATTAACAAATTCACCCTATTAAAATCAATACCTACCGATGTTCTTCTAGGCAAATTAAAATTAGACTGACATACTAACGCCTGTATCTCTGTTAGTATTGGTCTTGTCCCTTCCATGGAGCATACAACCACCGTACCTGCAGCATCAAGAGGTCTGTCGCTTAGCATTACCTGAGACGGATTATCCACTTCATGCAGACCATCTTCTTTCATCTCGAACACTCCAATTTCATTGGTTGAGCCAAAACGATTTTTCACTCCGCGAAGGATTCGATACATTGCACTTTTCTCGCCCTCAAAATATAACACGGTATCTACCATATGTTCCAAGGTCCTCGGTCCTGCAACCGTTCCTTCCTTTGTAACATGTCCTACAATAAAAATTGCCACATTTAACTGCTTCGCAATGCGCATCAGACGGCTCGTCACTTCTCTGACCTGTGATACACTTCCAGCTCCGCTTCCAACCTCTTCAATATACATTGTCTGAATAGAATCGATAATCACTACTTCTGGATGAGCTTTTGTAATTGCATTTTCCACCATATCCAAATCCGTCTCGCAGAGCAACAACATATCCTTCGTAAAACCACCTAATCGCTCAGCTCGCATCTTAATCTGTTGCAAAGATTCCTCACCGGATGCATACAACACCTTGTGTTCTATAGATGTCAAATTACGACACACTTGTAATAACAATGTAGATTTACCAATCCCAGGGTCTCCACCCACCAAAGTCAGAGAGCCTTTTACGATTCCTCCACCCAACACTCGATTCAATTCTTTCATCCCTGTGCCAATCCGTGTGTCTTCTGTAGTTGTAACCTCCAAAATACTAATAGGCACCGTAGCTTCCTTTTTTCCAGAATGCTTATTGGTGCCTACTACTATCTTTTCTTCTACAAAAGTATTCCAAGCTTTACAAGCAGGACATTGTCCTAGCCATTTGCTCGACTCATTACCACACTCTTGGCAAAAATAAATCTGTTTTGCTTTTGCCATATATGCTTCTTACTCCTATCTACTATTCACTAATTCACCTTTGTAATCTGAATTGAAGAAATCTCTCCTGGATTCAACTCTACACTCAAACTTAACTTGCCACCAAGATTAGTCTTAACTGCGCCTGTTGTGTTACCATTAATCGTTGCAACATATTCCTGTCCCGCTTCCAATTCTAAAGTAACCTGTGAATCTTCTGTTCCTTCCACCTCAAACTCAACACAATCTGCGGTTGCCTTGAAATTGTGAACTGTCGTACCAGGCACTGATTCATATACAAATGAGCCATTCTTTTCCAACTTGGTAATCTCATTAAAAGTCTTCACTTTATATTTGTCTCCTTGAAATTCAAAACCATCTAGCTTTGTCTTAGAAGCCAATTCATAATTACCAAAATTCAATGCTCCATTCTCTTCCTTAATTAGTTCATTCACTACTGCCATTGCTTTATCCTCCTGCATATTACTACTTTGTATTAACAAATTCTTTCGTTTTACCATTATATTCTTCATCTCTCAAAGAGATAAATTTACATAGTTCTAGTATACAATATGTGGGGTATTATTTCTAGTATATTTTGCGAAAAAGGAACTACTTTGTCAAAATAGTTCCTCTCTTATACCTTCTGGATATGACCACATTATATCACTTTGAATTTAACCCCTGTTTTTACAACAGAAATACGCACCGTCTGACCAGCATGAACATTTCCCATCAGTATTTCTTCTGCCAGTTTATCTTCAATCTCATTTTGAATCGCACGCTTTAATGGTCTGGCACCATATTTTTTATCGTATCCCTTCTCAAAAATATAATTTTTAACCGCATCGCCATAACGAAGCTCAATATCCATCTGTTGTTTTACACGTTTCACAAAATTGCGCATTAATAAATCCGCTATTTCTTTCACTTCCGTCTCTGTTAACGCATGGAATACAATCGTGTCATCAATACGATTCAAAAATTCAGGTTTAAAAAGTCTTCTGACCTCTTCCATTACACCATTTTTCATATATTCATGGTCTTTTTCTTCCGATGTCTCACCTGCAAATCCCAACTTCTTAGGCTCCATAATTCTTGTAGCTCCTGCGTTGCTAGTCATTATGATAATCGTGTTCTTGAAATCCACCTTTCTACCCTTAGAATCCGTCATATGTCCATCGTCCAATACCTGTAACAGTACATTAAATACGTCTCCGTGAGCCTTTTCAATCTCATCAAACAAAATGACAGAATACGGATGACGTCTCACCTGTTCACTCAACTGTCCTCCTTCTTCAAAACCAACATATCCAGGAGGAGAGCCAATCATTTTAGAAACACTGTGTTGTTCCATATATTCTGACATATCAACACGAATCAAATTCTTCTCATCGCCAAATACCGTTTCTGCTAACGCCTTTGACAACTCTGTTTTTCCCACACCTGTCGGGCCTAAAAACAAGAAGGAACCTGTAGGACGTTTCGGATCCTTTAAGCCAACACGACCTCTCTTTATTGCCTTAGCAACAGCTTCTACTGCCTCATTTTGTCCAATTACACGTTTGTGTAATTCTTCCTCCAAACGTAGCAAGCGCTTAGACTCCTCCTCCTGCAATTTGCTCACAGGTATTTTCGTCCACTCAGAGACAACCATTGCTACATCTTCTGCATTCAACTCAAGACTCTGAACTTTTCGATTGGACGACTGCTTTTTCTGTAGCTTATCTAATTTTTCTTCCAACACACGAATTGCCAACTTTGTCTCGTGGGCTACTTCCAAATCATTGTCCATAAACGCCTGATCTAACTCAACATTCAAAGTCGCTATCTCTTTTTCGACTTCTTTTATCTGAGGTGTCGCCTTAAATGCAGCCAACTTCTTTTTCGCAGAAGCCTCATCCATCAAATCAATGGCTTTGTCAGGCAGAAAACGATCATTTAAATAACGAATTGAAAGCTCTACACACGCAACAACCGCATCATCACAAATGGTCAGTCCATGGTGATACTCATAGCAAGAACGCAATCCCTTCAGAATATTAATCGCCTCATCCTTCGTAGGTTCAAGAACTGTTACCGGCTGAAATCTTCGTTCTAATGCTGCATCCTTTTCCACATACTTACGATATTCTGCAGTTGTGGTTGCACCGATCATCTGAATTTCCCCTCTAGAAAGCGCTGGTTTTAAGATATTGGATGCATCAATTGCACCCTCTGCTCCACCTGCACCGATAATGGTATGCAACTCATCCACAAATAATATAACATTTCCCGCATTTGTTACCTCTGCAATCAGTTTCTTAATGCGTTCCTCAAATTCACCACGGTATTTTGAGCCCGCAACCATTCCTGATATATCCAAAGATAGAACACGTTTATCCAAAACCGTTTCCGGAACATCTCCTGCCACAATCATTTGGGCTAAGCCTTCTACGATTGCCGTTTTTCCAACTCCAGGTTCACCTACTAAGCAAGGATTATTTTTCATTCTCCGACTTAGTATCTGAACCACACGTTGCATCTCATCCTCTCGTCCCACAACAGGATCTAGCTTTCCTTCTTTAGCCAATAATGTGAAATCTCTAGAATATTGGTCTAACGTTGGGGTTGCAGACTTTCCCTTCTTATCCTTCATTTTCAAGCTATTTAATTCCGCCTTTGCCAAACCAGGATCTGTGCCAATCGCTGTTAAAATATCTGCATATAATTTCGTCACAACTACATTCATAGCGGTCAACAAACGAAAAGCTACGCTATCCGGATTCTTAATAATTGCAATCAATAAATGTTCTGTTCCCACCTGCTGTGACTTGAACTTAGAAGCTTCCTTATCTGCTACATTTAAGATTTCCTGACATCTCTTTGAAAATTCTGCCTTATTCGCCAATGCGACATTGGTATGATCCATCATCAATTGACTTGTCAAATTAATCAATCGCTCTTCATCCACACCATTTTTCACAAGCACAGCAGAAGCGATACCGCTTTTTTCTCTCGTCAGACCAATCAATAAATGCTCACTGCCCACATATTCCTGTGTCATTTGTAATGCAATTTTTTTTGCATATCGCAATGCATTGTTCGCACTTTTTGTATAATTCTGATTCATTCCATTCTCCAATCATCACACTTCATTTCACTACTATATAAAGCAGTAACTACAGGAAGGGAAAGAGCCACCACAACAATATTATATTGTGTGGCAGCCCTCCCTCATTTGTATACTTTACTGCTCATCTATTGCTTTTCCAATATCATTTCTCATGTATTTGTTGTCAAAGTCAATCCATTTTGTAGCCTCATACGCATTTGCTCTGGCAGCAACAAGATTTTCTCCTTTTGCTGTCACACCAAGAACACGGCCACCATTCGTTACCACCTTGCCAGCTTCTGCCTTGGTTCCGGCATGAAATACATAATATCCGTCTTTATCCTTAAATGTATCCAAGCCTTTAATCTCAAAACCCTTTTCATAAGCTACCGGATATCCATCTGAAGCTAACACAACACATACGGCTGCATTGTCTTCAAACTCCAAATCAACTTGATCCAGCTTACCATCTACACAGGCTTCCATCACATCAATAATATCATTTTTCAAACGTGGTAAGACTACCTGTGCTTCCGGGTCACCAAATCTAGCATTAAACTCTAATACCTTAGTTCCCTTTTCTGTAATCATAAGACCTGTAAATAATACACCTACAAAATCTCTTCCTTCTGCCTTCATAGCAGCCATTGTCTTTTTATAGATTTCTTCCTGACAAAACGCATCAATATCATCTGTATAGAACGGACTTGGTGAAAATGTTCCCATACCACCGGTATTCAATCCCTGGTCGCCATCCTTTGCTCTCTTATGATCCTGTGCAGAAGTCATTGTCTTAATTGTTGTACCATCGCAAAATGCAAGTACAGATACCTCTCGACCTGTCATAAACTCCTCTATAACCATACGGTTACCTGCATCACCAAAATGCTTATCAAGCATAATTTCCTTGACGCCAGCTTTGGCTTCCTCTAAATCCTTACAAATCAAAACACCCTTACCAAGTGCAAGACCATCCGCTTTCAAAACGATAGGGAAATCTGCTGTCTCAAGATATGCAAGCGCATCCTCCGCATTATCAAAATTCTCATACGCGGCAGTTGGAATGCCATACTTTTTCATCAAATCCTTTGAAAATGCTTTGGAGCCCTCAATAATAGCTGCATTTTTACGAGGTCCAAACACCTTCATTCCCTCTTTTTCAAATGCATCTACACAACCAGCTACTAGTGGATCATCCGGTCCGACAATTACAAAATCAACTTCCTTTTCCTTTGCAAATGTAACCAACTTATCAAAATCCATTACGGAAATATCAACACATTCTGCAAACTCAGCAATTCCTGCATTACCAGGTGCTGCATATATCTTAGATACTCTCTTACTCTTTGCTACACATGATGCAATGGCATGTTCTCTACCGCCACTTCCCACAATCAAAACCTTCATGTTAATCCTCCTATGTCCTACTACTTCATCTGATATTTCTATTAATTATCTATTGATTCAGTTATTATCCTCTACAATGCAATCTTCTGTCTATATCTCAACTGCATTCTTATTCCGCAATTATAGTCTTACCCTCAACAACAGATACTTTTTCATTAGCAATCATATCAATTGCCTGTGGCAACAGCAACCACTCTGCCTGTTCCATCACTCTTCTTTGTAATACCTCTGGCGTATCACCCTGTTCTACAGCTACAGCTTTTTGTAAAATAATTGGTCCTGTATCCGTTCCCTTATCCACGAAATGAACGGTCGCACCAACCACCTTCACACCACGCTCTAGTGCAGCCTCATGAACCTTTAGTCCATAAAAACCCGTTCCACAAAAAGACGGAATTAAAGATGGGTGAATATTAATAATACGATTTTCATACTTATCAATCATTGCTGACGGAATAACTACTAGATAACCGGCTAACACAATCAAATCCACATTTAAAGAGTCTACCGTCTCTATCAATGCAGCATTAAACTGCTCTCTATCCTCATAATTCTTTGGCGAAACAACAATCCCTTCTATACCTGCCTGTTTCGCACGTTCAAGGGCATAAGCACCTCTATTGTTACTAATCACAGCAACCAATTCTGTGTTAGTAATGGTTCCTGCCTGCACAGCATCTATAATCGCCTGTAAATTGGTACCGCCTCCCGATACCATAACCGCAACTCTTAGCATATTGTTCTCCTTATCTGAACTATGTATTCGTTACAATCTGAAATAACTTCTAAATGTACTACCAAACTAACAGAGCGTAACACCCTTCTCGCCTGCTTCCACAGAGCCTACAATATAAGCTTCCTCGCCTGCTGCCTTCAACGCTTCTAATGTCTTATCTACATCAGCCGCATCCACTGCCAACATCATACCGATACCCATATTATATGTATTGTACATCATTTCCTCCGCAATATCGCCCTTTGAAGCCATCAACTTAAAAATTGCCGGTACTTCATAAGAATCCTTCTTAACGACAGCACGAACACCATCCGGTAACATTCTTGGAATATTCTCATAGAAACCACCACCGGTAATGTGTGAACAACCCTTAATAGTAACGCCTGCTTCCTTCACACTTCTAAGTGCTTTTACATAAATCTTAGTTGGCGCAAGCAATGCTTCACCAAGAGTCTTTCCTAATTCCTCATAATATGTCTCTAAAGATTCCTTCGTCATATCAAACACCTTACGAACTAAAGAGAACCCATTGCTGTGAACACCACTAGATGCGATACCTACTAACACATCACCAGCTTTAATGTTCTGACCAGTAATCAAATCCTTCTGATCTACAATACCTACAGCAAAACCAGCCAAATCATATTCGTCCTCCGGATAAAAACCTGGCATCTCCGCTGTCTCTCCACCAATCAATGCCGCATCTGACTGTGCACAACCATCTGCAACACCGCTCACGATTGTAGCAATCTTCTCAGGGAAATTCTTACCACAAGCAATATAATCTAAAAAGAATAATGGTTCTCCACCTGCACAAGCAATATCATTTACACACATTGCCACACAATCAATACCAATCGTGTCATGCTTATCCATAATAAATGCTAGCTTTAACTTTGTACCAACACCATCTGTACCTGATACTAATGTAGGATGCTCCATATTTTTGAACTTATCAAGAGAAAATGCTCCAGAGAAGCCACCAATATTTGTCAGTACCTCTTCTCTCATGGTTTTCTTAATATGCTCCTTCATAAGCTCCACTGACTTATATCCTGCTTCAATATCTACTCCGGCCTTCTTGTAATCCATTATTCTTATCCTCCTGAAAATTAAAATATACTTCGTTGTTCTTTTGCAAAGCTGCTCGTCTCCGAACAACGACATTATAATAAATATCCATATTTTTGTAAAGGGCAGACCCACACAAAAACGCTTATTCTCTGTAATCCTCAACCTGAGTTATATCATACTGTTTATTTTGTATACGTTGCTCAAATTCCTCACTCGACATTGGTTTATCGAATAAAAATCCTTGTACGATATTACAATCCATATCATGCAAAAATTCTACCTGTTCCCAATTCTCTACACCTTCCGTTACCACATCCATATTTAACTGCTTTGCCATATGAATGATATTAGACAAAACAATGTTGTCATTCTCTGTCTCATTTCCATTATCAATAAAAGACTTATCAATTTTTAGTACTTCAACAGGAAAGGTTCGCAAAACATTTAAGGATGAATATCCTGTTCCAAAATCATCAATTGCTACTGCGATCTGGTAAGATTGCATTTTCTCCATGAAGGCAGCTAACATTCCTTGTTCTTCCTCATCAATCGTCTCTGTTACTTCCACCTCTATGTAATGATGTTCCACTTCATACTTATCTAAAACAGCCACAATTTTTTCTGCCAAATCCGAAGTAGATAAATGTTTTCTAGAGAAATTCACAGATACGCGAACCGGAGCAATCCCCTTGCTTTTCCACATTGCAATATCGGCGCATACATGTTCTAACATATAAAAATCCAGGCTGCAAATGGAACCATCTCCCTCTATAACAGGAACAAATTCTCCCGGTGAAATCAACTCCCCTTTATGGAGCCAACGAACCAAGGCTTCTGCACCAACAATGCAATAAGAATCCGTCTCTACCTTCGGTTGATAATACACCTTGAACTCTTCATCTTTTAGTGCTTGCGCAAAACGAGCAACAATCTGTTTCTCTCTGTTTACACGCTCATTTAATTCCTCCGTTACATATACAAAAGGCTGTTTTTTTACATTTTTTGCAACATTCAACGCAACTGATGTACTGCTTAAGATCTGCTCGTAATGTTGTATTGAATTGTCAAGCTCATATATACCAGCAATTGCAGACAACACAAGCGAAGATGTTTCACCATTTAATATACCATAAATCGTTATTCCCGATAGAAATTCGATAAATTGCTGGGTTCGCTCTTTTTTAATTAATGCAACAAAATTATCTCCACCTAAACGCCCCACATATTCGTCCTTTTGAGCAAATTCCTTCAGACAATCGGCGTATCTACAGATAATGGCATCTGCCTCCTTCTTGCCAAACTTCTTATTGATCAAACCAAATCTCTTTAAGTTAAAGTAATATCCATTGTACTGGTCCAACTGATTTTTCTGATATACTGCCTTAATATCCTTTAAAAATCCTTGTGCGTTTGGCAAACCAGTCATAAAATCTGTCATAATACTTTTAGCAACAACATTGATTAGGCGAAAACGGCCGCAGTGGAAAAAAAACACATTTGCGATTGCCTCTAAATCCTTTTTCTCTTCCTCAGACCATTGACCATATCCATATCCCCTATACAACCAAACCTCTAGAAATCCACCTTCACCCGTCACATATTTTTTATAGAAATCTATCTGTTCATCTGCAATTTCTTCCTTAACAGAAAATGATTCCTCTATGGTCATAGCCTCTGGCGTAAACTGTGTGCGTCCCACACTGAACTTCATCGCAAGTCTTGCAATATGGTAGTCGTTCCACAATGGTTCTAACGCTCTACTAATCACCTCAAATGTATTGTCATTTTCCGTTAAAATTCTTATATATTCCGCAAAGGAATCTCCACTAATCATTTCAGAACCTCCTACTCCGTAAATCTCTCCAAAAATTCTTTAAAATCTCTTCGTGCGCCCTCAATCACACTATCCTCTCTTGTGTCCAACGCCTTTTCAAAATCTCTCAAGGCATATTCAATATACATTCTATCATTTCCAATACTCTCTTCATACAATCGCTCACCACGAAGGAGAAGTAGCTTGTTTTCTTCTTTCTCTCTCGGATGAATTTTCAAATACGAAAGCGCTTCCATACGCTCCTTTATCTCCTCATCCGTCATATCTGTTGCATTGGTCTTAATAATCTGCTTAGTAATCTCACCTGTTGACACCACCTTAATCTCTACCTCCAGGATAGAATTCACATCGTAGGTATAGGTTACATCAACGGCTTCCATTCCTGCTTTGTCCTTTGGTACCTTAACACGAATCTCACCAAGACAAACATTGTTCGATGCAAATCGGCTCTCGCCCTGTAACACTTTGCAACGAATCTGTGTCTGATTATCATGCACCGTATATAAACGTTCCGTTCGACTAGCAGGGATTGTTGTATTGCGTTCAATAATCGGACAGAAATGTCCATCCTCAAAACGTCCGTTTTCCTTTTCTACTACAACATCCGTTCCCAAAGTAAATGGGCATACATCCGTAAGAATTACTTCCTTAATGCTATCCTTACGTTCCTTCATCGCACCCTGTACCGCTGCACCTAGTGCTACTGCCTCATCCGGATTAATAGATGTATCCGGCAAATTATGGAACAATTTTCCAACAAACTTGCGGATAAAGGAAAGCTTTGTCGCTCCACCAACCAAAACAACTCGGTCAATATCTCTCAATCGAACATTTGCATCAGACAAGCTGCGCTTAATCGGCTGACGAATTTTATCTAACAATTCATCACATTTTGCCTCATATTCATCTATGGATAATTTCATCTCATAGACGTTCTCACCCAACTTACAGCTCATATTCGCATATCGCTCTCCTGCAAAAGCAATTTTACAATTTTCTGCCTGCTTCGTAATATGCTTTAATTCCTTCTCAGTCAAAGAATCTTTGTCAATTTCCGGATTCTTGCTAAAGAAGATATCCTCGATTACCTTTGTAAAATCTTCTCCACCCAAAAAGTTATCGCCTGCCACTGCGCGCACTTCGATAATCGAATCATACAATTCAAGAATGGATACATCAAATGTTCCTCCACCCAAATCGAATACAAGGAACTTCCCATTCTCACGATTCTCATACAAGCCATATGCAATCGCTGCGGCCGTAGGCTCACTGATAATACGCTCTACCTTAAGTCCTGCCAACTCCCCTGCACGCTTCGTTGCTTTTCTTCTTTCGTCATTGAAATAGGCAGGCACACTAATCACAGCCTCTGTCACTTCTTCCTGCAAAAAGTATTCTGCATCCTCCTTTAAGGCACGAAGAATCAGTGCTGACAACTCCTCTGATAAAAATTTCTTACCTGCCAACTCATATACCTTTTCGCTACCCATACTGCGCTTGAATACTGCAGCAGAGCTTTTAGGATACAACTGCATCCGCTCCTTTGCAGTTTCACCAATATAAACTTGTCCATCCTCATCCACACTAACAACGGAAGGTGTCAGATTTTTCCCTAAACGATTAGGAATAATCTTCGGTCCATCCTCTGTATAATATGCCACAAGGCTATTCGTTGTTCCTAAATCAATACCAATAATCATATCTATATCTCCGTTTAATGTAATCCATCATAAAGTACATAATAAATAGTCCAAATTTAACTATAACACAAAAACGTAGTGATGGGCAAGTTTCCAAATAAAATACTTAACATTTTTCAAAAGTTTATTCGGCAAAGATTAAGAATTCTTTT
>CAYTOQ010000049.1:0-17747 GCA_964439445.1 uncultured Clostridium sp.
ATATTAAGACATATTCATATTAAAAAAATCATAATAGCATATCATGTCATTTTTTCTGTATAGTGACTCGGTTTTCATACGTATGCAACCGGAACGACAGATGGTACGATAGGTGATCAAGAGGATGTAATAACCAACTTAGAGCAAGATATTCCATATTCGTTAGGTATTACAGTAGATACAACCAATGAAGAAGGCACTCTTGCAGGAACACTTCAGATGTTGTTGGTTATTACAGTTATATCATTAGCTCCATCAATTGTTGTTATGATGACGTCATTTACTCGAATTATTGTAGTGTTTCACTTTTTGCGAACTGCATTGGGTACACAATCGACGCCTCCTAATAATGTACTGATAGGGCTAGCGTTGTTTTTGACCCTTTTTATTATGTCGCCAACATTGGAACGAATAAATGAAGAGGGAATACAGCCTTTGTCTCGTGGTGAGATTACACAGGAAGAAGGATTAGAGGCATGTATGGAGCCTTTGCGCGATTTTATGTTTGCGAATGTAGAGACGCAGGATGTTAATTTCTTTTTAGAGCTTGCTAAAAAAGAAGATGTAACGGAGATTTCAGAGATTCCGAATTCAGTATTGATTCCGGCGTTTATGCTTGGTGAGCTTCGGAAGTCGTTTATTATCGGATTCCTTATTTATATACCATTTATTATTATTGATATGGTTGTTGCATCTACGTTGATGGCTATGGGAATGATGATGTTGCCGCCAACAACAATTTCGATGCCATTTAAGATCTTATTGTTTATTATGGCAGATGGCTGGAATCTTGTGATAGGGGAATTGATAAAGAGCTTTAATTACTAACGTTTTAATTATAGATTGGAAGTGTATATATGGATACAGCGATTGTGATTGATATTGCGAGAGAGGCATTGTGGCTGATTATCATATGTTCAGCACCTTTGTTGCTTGTTTCTTTAGTGGTTGGATTAGTGATTAGTATTTTTCAGACAGTCACCTCTATTCAGGAACAGACATTAACCTTTGTTCCGAAAATCATTAGCATTTTTATAACATTAATTATATGTGGCGGATGGATTATGGACAATATTGTGTCTTATATGACTAGGTTGTTTGAAAATTTTGCAACGTATGTGAGGTAGTGTATGATTAAAGAAACATTTTCCATCTATCATTGGGAATACTACTTAGTTATTCTCGTGAGAGTAATGGGAGTAATGGCATATGCTCCGATTTTTGGTAATATGAATGTAAGTCGAAGAGCTAGATTGTTTATCGGTGTTGCTATTGCTTATGCTATGGTTGCCATACATCCGTATGAACCGCTTAATTATACAACATTTCTTGAATATACAATTATATTATTAAAGGAATTGGTTGTTGGACTCACGATGGGTTTCACGTCTAATATAACGATGACAATTATTAATATGGCTGGTCAGTTTATCGATAGAGAGATGGGTTTTTCCATGGTATCAAACTTTGACTCTAATTTTAATACAGAGACGACGATTACTGCTCAGTTTTATGAGATGTTAGTTATGGTTATTATGCTTTGCAGTAATATGCATTATTATATTTTGTCTGCTTTAGCAGATTCCTTTGATTTGATTCCGGTTGGGCAGGTTGCGATTGATGCAGGATTACTTTATGATACTATGATAGAATATATATTAGCTTATTTTGTGATCGCATTGAGAATCTGCTTGCCGATTTTGATTGCAACGATTATTACAAGTGTGGTTTTGGGTGTACTTGCAAAAACCGCTCCGCAAATGAATATGTTTGTGGTTGGTATTCAATTAAAAATATTTGTTGGTTTTGCAGTTTTATTTGTTACGTTGCAATTTTTACCTACAGTAACGAATTATGTATATGAACAAATGCAGATTATTGTTGAGAAAGTAATGCAGGCGTTTATGATTTCGTAGTATATAGTTTGGTGGGGTGTTGCAGATGATGAAGTATGAATATAAGATAATATTACCTTTGGATCTTCAAATGTTTGCGAAAGAGGGTCCTGGTGGGGAAAAAACAGAGGATGCAACTTCTAAAAAATTAAAGGATGTTAGAAATGAAGGTAATGTGGCAAGAAGTACAGAAATCGTAACGGCTGCCACATTAATTGCGTTTTATATTTGTTTGAAATTTGCGATAGGTTTTGTGGGTAATCACTTATTAGATAGCTTTGACACATTTTATACCCTGATTCCTAGATTAGTAAATGATGGTGTGGAAATTGATGAGTTTCGATATCTGTTGTTAGAAGGTATTTTAGATATAGCAATTGTATTAGCACCTTTTTTACTATTGGGATTTATTGTTGCGTTCTTTTCGAACTCGTTACAATTTAAGTTTCAGATCACAACAAAACCGTTACAACCCAAATTTGATAAGTTAAATCCTATGAGTGGATTTAAAAGAATGTTTTCTCCTAATACATTGATTGAATTGTTAAAATCAGTGATTAAGATTGTTGCGATAGGTTATATGAGTTATGATGTTTTGACAGAGCATGTTGAAGAACTCTTTTTGTTGTATGATATGTCAGTTAATCAAGGTTTAATTTTGATGTACGACATTATTATGGAGCTTTTGCTGAAAATATGTATATTATTTTGCGTGCTTGGTGCGGTTGATTTTATGTATCAAAAGTGGAAGTTTAAAGAAGATAATAAAATGACCAAGCAAGAGGTAAAAGATGAATTTAAGAACCAAGAAGGAGACCCAAAGGTAAAGGGACAACAACGTCAGCGTATGCAACAAGCATCGCAACGACGTATGATGGCAGCGATACCGGAAGCGGATGTGGTTATTACCAATCCAACTCATTTTGCAGTGGCGCTTTCTTATGAGTCCGGTAAAGGTGCGGCTCCGGTTGTAGTTGCGAAGGGAGCAGATTTCCTTGCAGGGCGAATTAAGGATATTGCAAGAGAGAGTAAGGTTGAAATTGTGGAAAATAAGCCTTTAGCTAGAATGCTATATTATAATGTAGATGTCGGGGCAGAGATTCCACCAGAATTATATCAGGCTGTAGCAGAGGTTTTAGCGTATGTATATCAGCTACAAAATAAAGTTGGCTGATTGGGCTTGATTTAGGCTTTTATTATAGAATAGAGTTAATTATGAATAAATAATTTATAAACAAATGATAGGAGGTGAATTGGATATGAAGAAGATAACATTTAAAGGTGACTTATTTGTGGGTTTTTATTTGTTGGCAGCGATTATCTTATTCATTATTCCGATTCCTTCTTTATTGTTAGATGTTTTGATTACTGTTAATTTGATGATTTCCCTAGCGATTTTATTTAATTGTTTATATGCGGAGGAAACCTTGTCTATGTCAAGTTTTCCTACCATATTGCTGTTCACAACAGTATTCCGAATTGCATTGAATGTTTCGTCTACGAAATTAATTTTGATTAGCGGTAATCCGGGAGTAGTTGTCGAAACCTTTGGTAATTTCGTAGGTGGTGGAAACCTGGTAGTAGGAGCAATTATCTTCATTGTTTTAGTAATTGTTCAGATGGTCGTAATCAATAAAGGTTCTGAACGTGTATCCGAAGTAACTGCCCGTTTTACATTAGATGCGATGCCTGGTAAACAGATGGCGATTGATGCAGATTTGAATACAGGTGCAATTACAGATAAAGAGGCGATGGAACGTCGAGATAAGATTCAACAAGAAGCAGCCTTCTTTGGTTCTATGGATGGTGCGACGAAGTATGTAAAGGGAGATGCAACGGCAGGTTTAATTATTACCCTAATCAACTTGGTTGGTGGTATCATTATGGGTGTTGTAATGCAGGGAATGGAGATTTCGGAAGCACTTACCCGTTATACGATTTTAACAATTGGTGATGGTTTGGTATCCCAGATTCCTTCGATGTTGATTTCTATTGCAACAGGTATTCTGGTTACAAAAGCATCTAAGTCAAGTAACATTGGTGATATTATGATTACACAGTTGTTTCATGTGCCGCAGGTTATGTATATGGTTGGTGGAACTTTGTGTTTCTTGGGTATATTTACACCTCTTCGTGCAGAAGGTCGAATTTTAATTTATCTTGCAATTGGACTTGTGTTGATTGTAGCAGGAAGATTGATGAAGCAAAAACAAGAGGTACAAACAATTGAAGAAGAAGTAAAAGAAGAAGAGGTTCAAGCGGATGAAATTCGAAGACATGAAAATGTCAATGCGTTGCTACAGGTTGATCCGATTGAGTTGGAGTTTGGTTATGGTATTATTCCGCTGGCAGATGTGAACCAGGGTGGAGATTTGCTAGACCGAGTTGTTATGATTCGTAGACAGATTGCTTTAGAGCTTGGTGCAGTGGTTCCAATAATTCGTTTGCGAGATAATATTCAGTTAAATCCTAACCAATATATTATCAAAATTAAAGGAATCCAGATTAGTGAAGGTGAAATACTGTTTGACCATTATATGGCTATGAATCCTGGATATGTAGAAGAGGAGATTACAGGTATTCCTACTTTTGAGCCTTCCTTCCATTTGCCGGCTATTTGGATTACTGAAACGCAGCGAGAACGTGCTGAATCAATGGGATATACGGTTGTAGATCCGCCGTCTATTATTGCAACACATTTAACTGAGATTATCAAATCGCATTTAGATGAGTTATTGACGAGACAGGATGTACAGAACTTAATTAACAATGTAAAAGAAAATAATACGACACTGGTAGACGAACTTGTTCCGAAATTGCTTGGTGTAGGTGAAATTCAAAAAGTGTTGCAAAACTTGTTAGCAGAAGGAATTTCGATTCGAGATTTGGTTACTATTTTTGAAACACTTGCAGATTACGCTTCGACAACTAGAGATACAGATGTTCTCACGGAATATGTAAGACAGCGATTGAAACGAGCAATTTCAAATATATATTTTTCGGAGGGGGAAATGACAACAGTTGTCACTTTGGATCCGAAAATAGAACAAGATATTATGAATTCAATTAAACAGACGGAGCAGGGGGCGTATATTACACTAGATCCTGCGACAACCAAGAAAATATTGAATTCTGTAGAAAAAGAACTTAAGAAACTAGAAAATCAAGGAAAGGCACCGATTATTATTACTTCTCCAATTGTCAGAATGTATTTTAAGAAATTGACAAAGGATTATTTTAAAGATTTGATTGTAATTTCCTATAACGAAATTGAGTCGGATGTAGAATTGCAATCCATCGGCGTGGTGACAATAAATGATAATTAAGAAATATCAAGCAAATTCTGAAACAGAAGCGATTATGTTAGCGAAAAATGATTTGGGTAAGGATGCAATCGTGATGAATATAAAAACGATTAAACCCAAAGGACTATTTAAAGCTTTTCGCAAAACACAGGTAGAAGTGACTGCAGCAATTGATGAAGTGAATAAAAAGGAAACAGAAAATAATAATACATCTTCAAAGTTTAATGCAAAAATTGACGAAAAGTTACATCCGGAATTAAAGAGTCAGTCAGATGATTCAAAGGAAGCTAAGGAATTAGAGGAGAAACTCAATAGTCTTGCTATGTTGTTAGAACAACAAATTGAATCGCAAAAGAAAGATAAAAAGCCAAATGTTAAACCAACGGACAAGAAGAATGAAAAAAACAATAACGAGGTATCTGATAAACAGAAGGAAAATGTAACTAAGAATGAGGAAACGACAAAGGGAAGCTTGAAGGACAAGTCTATTGATTTGATTATTGAGCAACTGACAAATAATGAGGTTTCATTTACTTATGCAAAGCAAATCATTGATGAAATCACACATTCCGGTACGATTCGTACATTGGATGATATGTTAGCGTGTGTATATCAAAAGATTATTTTGAAGCTAGGACAGACGATGCCAATTCGTTTTGATAAGGATGATAAAAAGCCTAAAGTTATATTCTTTGTTGGACCGACTGGAGTTGGAAAAACAACAACAATTGCAAAATTGTCTTCAAAATTAATGCTGGAAGAAAAAAAGAAGATTGTTATTCTTACTTCAGATACGTATCGAATTGCGGCGGTTGAACAGATTAAGACGTATGCGAACATATTGTCGATACCGGTAGAGGTTGTTTACGAGGAGGATGATTTGAAAAACATTCTTCCTAAGTATAAGGAATATGATTATATATTGATGGATACGGCGGGTAGATCACACAAGAATAAAGAGCAGTTTAAAGATTTGAAAAAACTATATGAAGCATTTGATGGATATAGTATGTTGACCTATTTGGTGCTTAGTGCAACTACGAAATATAAAGACTTGAAAAACATTACGAAGCTATATTCTGATGTTGGAGAATATAGTCTCGTATTTACAAAGTTGGATGAAACGGATGCAATTGGTAACATTTTGAATATTAAGCTAGATACAGGTATGTCATTATCCTATGTTTCCTATGGACAGAATGTTCCTGATGACATTGAGGTGATGAATCCACAGGTCATCGCAAAACAGGTTTTAGGAGGTGGCGACGGTTATGGATCAGGCAGATAAGTTAAGAGAAAAAGTAGAGCAATTAAAGGAACAGGCGCCTTCCGCCAGAGTGATTGCTGTAACGAGTGGTAAAGGTGGAGTTGGAAAAACAAGTATTTCGGTTAATCTTGCGTTGCAATTAAAGGAACAGGGAAAGAAAGTTGTTATTTTAGATGCAGATTTTGGTTTGGCGAATGTTGAGATTATGCTTGGAATTCGTCCCCAATATAATTTGGCTGATTTGATTTATAACAATAAATCAATTGAGGAGATTATTACAGAAGGACCGATGGGTGTTGGTTTTATTTCTGGTGGTTCAGGAGTTCAGGATTTGGTTAATCTTGACAAGGACAAACTGAAAAAATTGATTGCAAAGCTTGTGAAGCTAGATAGTTTGTACGATGTTATTATCATTGATACTGGTGCGGGAATTGCAGATTCGGTGATTGAATTTGTGCTGAGCTCACCAGAGGTTTTGTTGGTTGTTACACCCGAACCCACCTCTATTACGGATGCATATTCATTGTTAAAGGCTGTTAATCGCAAGAAGGAATTTAATAGAGAACAAAAAGATATTAAAGTAATTGCAAACCGTGTTAGTGGTGAAGAGGAAGGGCAAGAAATTTACGATAAAATTAGCATTGTTGTATCGAAGTTTTTGAATATTCAATTGGAATATTTAGGTCATATTCCGATGGATAAGCACCTGATAAGTGCTGTTGTGGAGCAAAAACCAATTTCGATTCAGTACCCGAATAGTGAATCTGCTTTACGAATTAAGTGTATATGTGGTAAACTATTAGATAAATCGTTTGATGAAACAGAAAAGGTGGGCATTGCAAAGGTTTTACTTAACTTTATAAAATCAAGAAAAAATAATAGGTAGGGTGTATGGATAATAGACTTTCGATTGGGGATAAAATTGAGTTAGAAAAGATTGAGACACGGCTTTCTGCTGATCCGAATAAAAGACCGGAGAAATATAATAGCCAAATTTTGGACGAAGCACCAAATGACAGAATATATGCGGCTATGCCTGTACGAGGTGGAACGATTGTTCCACTTAGTGTTGGACAAAAGCTAACGGCCACCTTTTTTTCTAATGGCGGTTTGCAACGTTGTGAGGTTGTGGTTACGGGGAGATATAAAAAGGATGGTTTGTTTCTTGTAGAGTTAGACCAGACCACAACATTGCAGAAGGTGCAGCGAAGAGAATTTTTCAGGTATGAATGTCGTAAGCAAATTCAGTATCGTATTATAGAGGGCGAAGAAAAAGAAATGATACAATCTGGAAATGTGTGTTTTCCAGATGGACAGGATATCAAATGGAAAGATGCGGTTATGTTGGATCTTAGTGGCGGTGGTATTCGATTTGTTTCGGCTTTCAAAGAGGAAAAAGAAGCGTTTATTGAGGTCCGATTTGATATCGAACATAATGAAGAAGTGGAGATTTTATATGTATTTGCAGAAATTCTTCGTTCTGAGAGGAATCCGAATAACACATCGATTTATGATCAAAGAAGTATGTTTTGGAAAATAGATAATGGTATGCGAGAGAAGATTATTCGTTACATTTTTGATGAACAACGAAAACGTCGTTCACAACAATTAGGTTTGGAATGATAAAGAATATCATGTTATGTGAGTTGATTTACATAACATGATATTTTTTTGCTTGTTTGTTATTATGCACTTATGCGTAGAGGTGGTTCTGCTATAATACAATCATTAAGATGCTACGGGGTGAAGATATGTCCGCAAACACAATACATAAACTTGTAATTATTGCTAGTTCAACTGGTGGACCGAAGGCACTACAAACTGTGATACCTAAGATTTCTAAAAGATTAGATGCACCGGTAGTGATAGTTCAGCATATGCCAAAGGGTTTTACTGCTTCCTTAGCGGAACGATTAAATGAAACAAGTGAAATTGAAGTGAGTGAAACGGTACATGGTGAGCTTCTTCAAAAAGGACATGTGTATCTTGCAAAAGGTGGTGTGCATTTAACCTTAACAAGAGATACGTCGGGAAGAATTATGAGTCGTGAGGATTTATCTGAACCGATTAATGGTTTACGACCCTGTGCGGATGTTACGTTTTCTAACATTGCTGACTTAGAAATTGACAAGATAACTTGTGTTGTCCTGACAGGAATGGGGTGCGATGGATATGAAGGAATTCGTAATCTCAAAAGTAAACAAAAAATATACACGATTGCTCAACATAAAGATTCATGTGTTGTATATGGTATGCCCAAAGCAATTGTGGAGCATGGCATTGCCGATTGTGTTTTGCCATTAGAAGACATTGGCACAGAAATAACAAGAAAAGTGGGGGTGTTTTAACATGGATTTAAGTCAATATCTCGAGATTTTTATTGATGAAACAAAGGAACATTTACAAACATTGAATGATCAGGTGTTAATATTAGAAGCAGAGCCTGATAATATTGATACAGTGAACGAAATTTTTAGAGCAGCACATTCCTTAAAGGGTATGGCTGGTACAATGGGTTTTAAACGTATGCAACGCCTGACGCATAATATGGAGAATGTATTCTCAGAAGTGCGTAATGGTAAGATGAGTGTAACGCCTGATTTGGTTGATGTAGTTTTTAAGTGCTTGGATGCAGTTGAAGAGTATTTGAGTTGTATTGTATCTTCTTCAGATGAAGGAGAGAATGATAACGATGATATTATCACAGCATTAAATGCGTGTTTGGAAGCTGAGGGCGGAGTTGCAACGGTTGAACTGGAATATGATGTTGTAGAAGAAAAGCCTGAAATGCCTGTTGCGGGAGATGGAAAGAAGAAATTTTTAGAGATTGCAATTGCAGATTTTGAAAAAAATGCAATTGCGGAAGCAAAATCTAAAAATATGAATGTATATGGTGTTACTGTATATATTGATGAGAATTGTATTTTGAAGGCTGCCAGAGCATTTTTGGTTTTCAAAGGTGTAGAAGAAGTTGGCGAGATTATTAAGTCTGTACCGGTTGTTCAGGATATTGAAGATGAAAAATTTGATTTTGATTTTTCTATGATTATCATTTCTTCCAAATCTTTAGAGGAAGTAAAGAAAATTATAGCAAATGTATCGGAGATAAAAGAAGTTATCATTGAGAATTTTGAGGTTCCAAGCGATGCAGAGGTCATCAGTTCTGTTCAGGTTGAGAAGAAGGAAAGTGTTGAGAAGAAGGATGATACAAAGAAGAAGGTAGCGGCAACGTCATCTAAGAATGGTGGTAAGCCAGTGGCAAACCGTTCTGTTCGTGTAGATATTGAAAAGCTTGATGTTTTAATGAATTTAGTAAGTGAGCTTATTATTGCTAAGAATGGTTTGGTCTCTGTAAGTAATCAGGAAGACAGCAAGACTTCAATGCAGAGTTTTAATGAGCAAATTGAGTATCTGGAAAGAGTAACAACAAACCTTCATGAGTCTGTTATGAAAGTTCGAATGGTACCAATTGAAAGTGTTGTTAATCGTTTCCCTAGAATGATTCGTGATTTGTCAAAGAAACTTGGTAAGGAAATGGAATTGATTATGACTGGTGAGGATACAGAATTGGATCGTACAGTTATTGATGAGATAGGTGATCCGTTGATGCATATGCTTCGTAATTCTGCAGACCATGGTTTAGAGTCAACCATTGATCGTTTGAAGCTTGGTAAACCACAGGTTGGAACCATTCAATTGAATGCATATCAGGATGGTAACAATGTAACAATTGAAGTTGAAGATGATGGTAAGGGTATAGATGTTGAGAAAGTAAAAGCTTCTGCTATTGAGAAGGGACATATTACAGAAGAGCAGGCAGAAATGATGTCAGAGAAGGAAGCAGTAGAATTACTCTTCAGACCAGCATTCTCTACCGCAGAGAAGATTTCGGATGTATCAGGACGTGGTGTAGGTCTTGATGTTGTTAAGAATAAAATTGAGGGCTTAGGTGGTGATGTAGAAGTAAGTACTAAGCTTGGTGAGGGTACGAAGTTTACAATTCGTTTACCACTTACACTTGCGATTATTCAGGCACTTATGGTTGAAGTACGTGATGAAAAGTATGCAATTCCACTTAATTCTATTGTTACAATCGAAGATATTATGACAAGTGAAATTAAATATGTTCAGCAGAAGGAAGTTATCAACTTAAGAGGTACAGTTATTCCTTTGGTGCGTCTGGATGAGATGTTAGATTGTCCTCCTAGAGAAGATGAGCCGGAAAATATGGTGGTTGTTATTGTTAAGAAGGGTGACAAGCAAACTGGTTTAATTATTGATAATTTGTTAGGTCAGCAGGAAATTGTTATTAAGCCACTTGGTAAATACATTAACATCCATAAGATGATTAGTGGTGCAACGATTCTCGGTGATGGTGAAGTTGCATTGATTATCGATTCGAATTCATTGGTTTAGGAGGTGTAGAGTATGGATGAAATTACATTAGTTAATGGTGCAAAGCAGTATATTGTAGTGAAATTAGATAACGAACAATATGGTATTGATATATCGTTTATTGATAATATTGTGCGCTTACAGCAGATAACGAGAGTGCCAAAAGCACAATATTTCTTTGAGGGTGTGATTAATCTTCGTGGTGAGATTATTCCTGTATTAAACTTACGTAATAAATTTGATTTAGATGAAAAAGAACATACGAATTCTACAAGGATTATCATTGTAAAACCTGAGAATAATGCAAAAATTGGTGTCCTAGTTGATGAGGTTCGTGAGGTTGTTACTTTGGAAGAAGAAAGTATTGAAAAGGTAGATTATGATGACCAGGGAATGAATTTAGTTGGTGTAGGAAAATACAACAACACTTTGATTTCCTTACTGAATATTCAAGGAATTATTCAAGAGTTAGATATGTAGGTGATAGTATGGAAGAACTTACAAGTATGAAACTGGACGTTTTACGAGAGCTTGGAAATATTGGTGCGGGAAATGCAACTACAGCATTATCTGTTATGTTGAATTCCAATCTACGTATGGAGTCTCCGGTAGTTAAGGTGTTAGATTTTGATGGTATACCAGATATGATTGGTGGCGCAGATGTTATTGTAGCTGCTGTGCTGACACGTTTTTCAGGTGAGGTAAGCGGCATGATGCTGTTTATCCTAGAACTTGAGGAAGCAAAGAATCTGGCTGGAACAATGTTGTGCAAGACCTATTCAGAGGATTTTGAAAGTTTTGATCATATGGATAAGTCGGCATTAAAAGAAGTTGGCAATATTTTGATGAGTTCTTATATTAATTCAATTGGTACACTAACAAATCTTAAGTTCCGCACAGAACCGCCTGCGATTTGCGTGGATATGGCAGGGGCGGTTTTGAGCTTACCAATCAGTCAATTAGGGCAGATTGGTGACAAGGCGTTAGTGATTGACTCTAAGTTTTTAGATAACGAAAGACCAATCGATGGTTTTTTGATGTTAGTTACTGATGAAGTGTCATACCAAAAGATATTTGAGTCGTTAGGGATTGGGTGTTAAGCATGGAGCGAATGATTAGAGTAGGTATTGCAGACTTAAAACTATGCAAAAACCCTGATAAGATTACAACGGTTGGATTAGGCTCTTGTATTGGTATTGTGTTGTACTCTACCACACATGACGTGTGTGGTATGGTACATGTTATGTTGCCTTCAAGTAAAGAGATAAAAAATAATTCTAATCGGGCTAAGTTTGCAGATACAGGTATAGAAGATTTGATAAAGCTTTTAGATCAAAATGGGGTCAAAAAAGGTTCTTTGGTTGCTAAAATTGCAGGTGGTGCTACGATGTTTTCTTTCACTGGTAGTACAGATTTAGGTAGCATTGGTGATCGTAATATCAAGTCAGTGAATGAAGTATTAGCTGCATTCTCGATACCGATAGTTGCATCTGATGTAGGTGCTGATTATGGTAGAACTATTATTTTCGATAATGTTTCTAAAAAGCTGACAGTTCGCTGTGCAGGGAAGACAGACAAGACAATATAGTTTGGACAGTGAGATCATATGTGCATTGATATAGTCCAAGCATAGGGAGCAAATTATGAAATTACAATATTTGAGAGCGTTTATTGTTCTTTTGGCAGGCTTGATTACTTTGATTGTTAATATGAAAACAGGAAGACCGGTGGTCGAATCTTTGTTTATTGTATTAATTGTTTTATTAATTTTCTTTGTGGTTGGAACGTTGATTGTAGAGATTTTACAAAAGAGTTTGGCAGAGTCAGAGGATGAAAGTGTAGAGGAAAGTAGTTTTGCTACAAAGGAGAACACAGAAGTAGAAGATGAACAGCAAGAAGATGCTGTTGCGTTTTCTTTTGAAGATAATGAGTGATTGAAATTGACTGGATGATGACAGACAAAAAGATACGTGGGGTGTTGTGTAATGGATGAGGCAAAAAAGGTTAAGCTATGGGAGGAATATACCAGAGCAAAATCTGACAAATTAAGGGAACAGATTATTATTGAATATGTTCCTCTTGTAAAGCTTGTAGCTGGTCGCCTTAATATGTATTTGGGTTACACAGTTGAATATGATGATTTGGTAAGTTATGGTGTGTTCGGTTTGATAGACGCAATTGATAAATTTGATTACGATAAGGGTATCAAGTTCGAAACCTATGCAAGTTTGCGAATTCGTGGTTCGATTTTGGATCAGATTCGTAAGATGGATTGGATACCACGTTCTGTCAGACAGAAACAAAAGCAGATTGAACAGGCGATTGCGAAGTTGGAAAAAGAAAAAGGTGCAAATGTCAGTGAGCAAGATATTGCAGAAGAATTGGGCATCTCTTTAGAGGAGTATAGAAATTGGGAGGGAGCCACTAATATATCCAATATTGCATCTTTAGATGAGTTTATGGAACAGGGACCAGATGGTGGCGTTCGCGAGTTTCGCAATACTACTTATTTGGAACCAGAACAGTCGCTTGATCGCGATGAAGTGAAAAGAATGCTTATGGAAGCGTTGGAATTGTTGACAGAGAAAGAAAAAAAGGTTGTATTACTGTATTACTATGAGGAGTTGACGCTTAAAGAGGTCGCCAGTGTTTTAGAAGTGTCTGAATCTAGAATTTCGCAGTTGCATTCAAAAGCACTTGAGAAGATGAAGAAACATTTGGGTAAACACTTTGAAATTCTTATGGGATAATGAATAGGGAGGAAATTTTGTGAAATATACGAATGCATATTTTCAGTTAGATATAAGAGAAAATGGAGTTTATGTACACATTTATCCGGCAAAGGATGGCGGAAAAAGAATTGTTATTCAGGAGTTTGCGGAGTACTTGGAAAAGTGTGGCATACATGACTATAATTTACCAGAGTTGAACAAAGCGATAGAGAAAGCAACGGAAGAGGTGGATTTATTTGTCACCTCTACTGTTATTTCTGAGGTAGATGAAATGGCAAAGGTGCGTGTGACGGATGATAAAATGATGGCAATTATACGATTTTATCCACCATCAAAGAATGGTAAGAACATGACAGAAAAGGACATCTACAACGAGTTGGAACGATATAATGTTGTTTTCGGAATATCTGCGAAGGTGGTTAAAGCTTATACGATGGGACAACAGTATTGCAGAGATATTCCGATTGCAAAAGGTGTTCCGGTGGTGCAAGGAAAAGACGCACAAATTATTTATAAGTTTGAGACTTCGCCAACTGCAAAACCGAAATTGTTAGAAGATGGTAGCGTAGATTTTCATGAGTTAAACTTGTTTACTAGTGTAAAGCAAGGTGAACTTTTAGCAGAGTTGATTCCTGAAGTGCAAGGAACAGAAGGAACCGATGTGTTTGGCAAGCCGGTGCCTCCTGTTCATGTAAAACCAGGTGCTCTTAAACACGGAAGAAATATTCGTATGTCAGAGGATAAAACCAAAATCTATTCTGAGGTGGACGGAGATGTTAAGTTGGAGATTGACACCGTATTTGTGTCAAATACTTATAATGTCCCAGCGGATGTGGATACGTCTACCGGAGATATTCATTACAACGGTAATGTGTATGTTACCGGAAATGTACGTTCGGGATTTACGATTGAGGCTACAGGCGATATCGAAGTAAATGGTGTCGTAGAGGGTGCGAGACTTGTTTCTGGTGGAAATATTGTTTTAAAACGTGGTGTTCAGGGAATGAGCAAGGGATATCTTGAAGCAAAGAATGATATTGTCACTAAGTTTATTGAAAGTTCGACTGTAAAAGCTGGTGGTACGATTAATACGGGTTCAAGTCTTCATTCGGACTTGACGGCTGGCGATCGTGTAATTGTCAGTGGTAGAAAAGGGTTCTTGATTGGTGGGACGATTTCTGCCGGGAAGCGAATTGAGGCCAGTGTTTTTGGTAATAAAATGAATACAACCACAACCTTAAAGGTGGGGGTTGAGCCAGAGGTAATGGAACGCTATAAAGAATTGACAGTTTTGATAAAAGAGCAACAAGATGAGCTGTTACAGCATAAGCAGATTCTAGAAAACCTCAAGAAAAAAATGGCAGAAGGCGGGAAATTGTTACCGAATCAGTTGATGATGGCAAAGCAATCGGGGGAAGCATTTAAAACGATTGGTGAGCTTTTAGAAAAGGAATCAGCGGAGTATATGGTGCTCAAGAAAGAGATTGAGGAGAATACTGGTGGTAAGATTGTTGTAAATCATACTATTTTCCCTGGTGTCTGCATTTATATATCAAATAGAGTATATCCTGTAAAGGATATTCGTAGTCGTTGTCAGTTTAGAGCGGATGGTGCAGATGTTGTAAGTATGCCAATATAGACTGATGTAGATATAGGTTTGGAGGTGTGAATATGATACGTCCAATTGAAATGCAAATGTTGTTACCGCGTACTGAATCAGTAGGAAATACACAACAGTTTGAGAATCAACGTGTTGTAAATGAGAATACCTTTGCAGCGAATCAAGTTGCAAAGGAGGTTAAACATAATAGTGAAACGGTTATTCCAAAGGATGCCAATGAGTTTGCTGAATATCAGTATGATGCGAAGGAAGAAGGGAATGGTACTTATCAGGATCCTCGTAAGAAAAAAAAGCGTAGACAGGAAGACGAATTGGATGAGGAGTATCTTGAAAACACCAACAAAATAGCGGATGATAAACAACCAAGAATTAACATTCAGATATAAGATAGGAGTTTAACATGACAGTCACTGTGATTATAATGATAATTGTCGGCATTGTAATATGTATAGTTAGTTTTTTTGTGTCTGAGCATTTATCGGAAAAAAAGGAAAATATGTATCTTGATTTGATGACTGTAGATGAAGATTATGAGTTTTCGGAAAGAGAATTGCGTATTATTAAGCGAAAAATAGAGGATGTGATAGCCAATCAGGCAAAAGATATCTTGTATGAAACCAATGAATCTCTTGGTAATATGGCGAATGAAAAGACGTTAGCTTTGGGAGATTATGCAGTAGCTGTTTGTGAAGAAATTGAAAAAAATCACAAGGAAGTTATGTTTTTGTACAGTATGTTAGATGATAAGCAAAAAGAAATTATGAAAACTGTACGTATTGTGAATGATGCGAATAAGGAAGCGAAGGCTGCGTTAGATGAGGTGAAACGTATTGCGGTAGAACGCGTAGATAATAAAGCACCAAAAAAGCAATCAGCAATTGAACAACTGTCCGCATTGTCTCAAAGGAAAAATGAAACTAATTCAGTAGTAAATGCTGCTATAGTTGAGGATGCAGTATCTCCACAACATGAAGATACTCAAAGACATACAACGGAGATGTCTTCTGTCGTGATGCCTGAGGAAAACGTTGATGCCACCGATGTGGCAGAAGCTGAGACAACGTATGATGACACTTCATTTGATGAAGGTGTTGATAATATGGAGGATGTATTTGCAGAAATTGATCAGACGGATATCGATTTTGATGATGCGCTAGAAGAGGAATTCAAAGAAAATGAGAATTCGAATGACATCATTTTAGAGATGCATCGTAATGGAAATAGTATTATAGAAATTGCAAAGCAATTAGGTCTTGGTGTTGGTGAAGTCAAGCTTGTCATCGATTTATACAAGGGAGAATAGACATGAAATTCAAATATTTTTTAAGAGGCTTAGGTACAGGTATTGTATTTACTTCGATTGTTCTATTGGTTGCTTTTATGAATTCAGATTCGAGCACGATATCCGACAAGGAAGTTATAGAAAGAGCAAAAGAATTAGGTATGACAGAACAAGAGGATTCGATAGAAGATTTGTTATCTACGGAGAATAAATCGAAAGAGGATTCTAATAAAGATATAGCAGAGCAAGAAACTGAGAAAGAAGATTCAGATAATAACGCCAATGAGAAGGACGAACGAACCTCTGAAGTGATTAGTACAGAAGATACAACAACAAAAGAGGATACATCTGAAAAAACTACGTCGGAGATAAAGACAACGGAAAAACAGACAACAGAAAAGCGAACGACTCAGAAGCAGACGACTGAAAAAGTTACAACAGAAAAGGAGACGGTTGTAGAGGATAAAACAGTGACTATTACAATTAAGGGTGGTATGACATCTTACCCGGTATGTCAAAAATTACAGGAGCTTGGAGTGATTACAGATGCGACTGATTTTGACAATTATTTGATTAAGAATGGATATGCGAATCGGATTAGTGTCGGGACGCATACCTTGAAAATTGGAATGACTTATGAAGAGATTGCGATTGCGATTTCGGATCCGAGATGAAATAAAAAATAAGAATGAATTAAATAATACAATTCATTCTTATTTTTATTTGAAAGATTTTATTTGAAAAATGAAAAAAAGCCTTGTAGGATTGGTTTTCCTATGCTATAATACCACTCGGTAAAAAAATAATACACAACAGTGGATTTTCAGATTGGTGCAAATTTGTAATCAAGACGCGTGTTACAGATTTGTTGTTTGAAAGCAGAAGCTGTTGGAGGTAAAAACCAGGAGGTAAATTATGAGCGTTATTTCAATGAAACAGTTATTGGAAGCTGGTGTACATTTTGGACATCAGACAAGAAGATGGAACCCTAAGATGGCTGAGTACATTTATACTGAGCGTAATGGTATCTACATCATCGACTTGCAGAAGTCAGTTGGTAAGGTAGATGAAGCTTATGAAGCAATCAAGAAATGTGCTGCTGAGGGTGGAAAGATTTTATTTGTAGGTACAAAGAAGCAGGCTCAGGATTCAGTTAAGTCTGAGGCTGAGAGATGTGGTATGTACTATGTTAACGAGAGATGGTTAGGTGGTATGCTTACTAACTGGAAGACTATCGAGACTCGTATCGC
>CAYTOQ010000050.1:0-17363 GCA_964439445.1 uncultured Clostridium sp.
AACCAGCCTGCATCAATGCACAAACACCACCACAAAGAACTGCCTGCTCACCGAACAAGTCTGTCTCTGTCTCTGTTCTAAATGTTGTCTCAAGAACACCAGCTCTTGCTCCACCAATTGCTAAAGCGTAAGCCAAAGCCTTCTCCTGAGCCTGACCGGAAGCATCCTGATGTACAGCTACCAAACAAGGAACACCCTTGCCTGCCTGATACTCTGAACGTACTGTATGTCCAGGTCCCTTTGGAGCTACCATTGTTACGTCTACATCTGCTGGTGGTACAATCTGTCCGAAATGGATATTGAAACCATGAGCGAACATCAACATGTTACCTGCCTCTAAGTTTGGCTCGATATCCTTCTTATACATATCAGCCTGTAATTCATCATTGATTAAGATCATGATGATATCAGCCTTCTTAGCTGCCTCTGCTGCTGTATAAACCTCGAATCCCTGAGCTACAGCCTTATCCCAAGACTTGCTGCCCTCGTATAAACCGATGATAACGTTACAGCCTGACTCCTTTGCATTCAATGCATGTGCATGTCCCTGGCTACCGTAACCGATAACTGCGATAGTCTTTCCATCCAATAATGATAAGTTACAATCTTCCTGGTAAAAAATCTTTGCCATTTCTCTATATCCTCCTAGAATCATTTAAAATATATGTATACTGATTACTTCAAATCAGCACTACCTCTTGTTAAGCCTGTAAGACCTGTTCTTACAATTGATTCAATCTCAAATCCGTCCAATAAACCGATAAACGCTTCAATCTTATTCGCGTTACCTGTAAGCTCAATCATCAACGAATTCACAGATACATCAACAATCTTTGCACGGAATACATCGGTGATAGAAATAATCTGCTGCTTCTCGTCACGGTTTGTCTTAACCTTAACAAGAACTAATTCTCTACATACAGATTCTCCATCCTTCAATTCTGTAACCTCTACAACATCCTCTAACTTATTAATCTGCTTTGCAATCTGGGAAAGAGTCAATTCATCTCCACTCACTGCAACTGTCATACGAGAGTACTTTGGATTCTCTGTCACACCAACAGACAAGCTGTCAATATTATAACCACGTCTACTAAACAATCCTGATACACGACTCAATACACCAGCGTTGTTATCAACCAACAGGGATAATACCATCTTTTTCACTTTATCTTCCACCTTTCAAGTCAAAATGCGAATTCACGCAACTATTGCCATTTTAGCAACTATTGTATGCACTGTCAAGCACGATTCCACAACAAGTGTGCCATAGTTTCCCTAACAAGCAAGCCATACTTTTCTGTTGTGTTTCTACGTCCAAATCTCCTTTATGCCAACAGTCTTTCCACCAAGCGGCAAGCCTCAGCCGCATCCTTCGAATAGCCATCTGCTCCAATTTCATCAGCAAAGCTTTGGGTAATCACCGCCCCACCAATCATCACCTTTGAAGAAATCTTTTTCTCCTTCGCATACTCCACTACATCCTTCATGCGCATCATAGTAGTCGTCATCAGCGCAGACAAGCCAATAATCGCTGCATTTTCTTTCATCGCCGTTTCTATAATCAATTCCTTTGAGACATCCTTTCCAAGATCAATCACGCGATAACCATAATTCTTAAGCATTAATACCACAAGATTTTTCCCAATGTCGTGAATGTCTCCTTCCACCGTCGCCATCACAATAGTTGGCAGCTCCACTCCGTCCTCTCTTTTTGGAAGCAGCGGTTCCACATAGGAAATAGCTATCTCCATTGCCTCTGCAGAAGCGATAAGCTGTGGAAGGAAATATTTCTTCTTGTCGAACAGGATTCCCACCTCGTTGATAGCAGGAATTAAATGCTCCTCTATGACCGCCTGCGGCGTATAGCCCTCAGCAAGAAATGCCTTCACATCCTCAATCATTGTTCGTTTATTTCCTTTTAGCACATTTTCAAAAAGCTTCGAATGCTTCATATTTGCATCTGTTCCGGATGCTCCATTATCATTTTCTGTTTTGCTATTTTTTATAGCGCTTCCATTAGCTACCTTGTCAGTACCCATCGCAATGGACTTCACATTTTCAATGTATCTCACATCCGAACCTTCTTTATTTAACAATAAATCAGATGCATATGCGGCATTCATCAACAAGTCCTGAGACGGGTTTGCAATTGCCATCGTAAGACCATTAGCGATTGCCATCGTTAAGAAGGCTGTGTTAACAAACCCTCTCTCCGGCAAACCAAATGAGATATTAGACAAACCACATACCGTAGCCAAACCCAGCTCATTTTTACAATATGCGATTGTTTCCAACGTTTCTAATGCCGCCTTCTTATTGGCGCCCACCGTTGCAACCAGACCATCTACGATAATATCCTCTTTCACAAATCCAAGTTCCAAGGCTCTATCATAAATAGTCTCAATAATCCGCTTCTTCTCTTCCATATCCTTTGGAAGCCCTTCATCCGAAAGAGGAAGCAAAATAAACATCGCTCCATACTTCTTTGCAATTGGCAACAGCTTTTCAAATTTCTCTTTTTCCAAAGAAATCGAATTAATCAAGGCACGACCAGGATAAATTCGAAGTGCATGCTCAATTACATCAACATGGGAAGAATCGATACACAGTGGAAGATTCACTGTATTGGTCACCTCATAGATGACCTTTTGCATCATCTCATCCTCATCAATTCCATTCATACCTACATTGATATCCAACACAGAAGCACCTTTTTCCTCCTGCTCCTCTGCCATTTGAAGCACTAAATCCAGATTATTTTCACGAAGCTGTTGTTGTAACAGTTTCTTTCCTGTCGGGTTAATACGTTCACCCACAACAAGGAAGCTGCCATCAATATCTATTTCTAACATCTGTCTCTCTGATGCCAGCAAACGTCTTTTCCTATTCGAAACCTCCGGCACTTCCAACAAACGTACAGTCTGTGCCAAAGCAGTAATATGCTCCTTCGTCGTTCCACAGCATCCACCAATCAAGGAAGCTCCCGCTGCCACAAGTTTTCTTCCACATTCAGCAAAGGTCTCAGGTGTCATCGCATATACCGTTTCTCCATCCACTAATTCCGGCATACCTGCATTTGGCTTTGCCAAAATTGGAACGTTGGCATATTTCACCATGGTTTCCACAAGAGGAATCATCTCCTCCGGACCGGTGGAACAATTTACGCCAATTGCGTCCGCACCAAGACTTTGTAATACTACCACCGCCGTCTCCGGATTAGTTCCATAAAGCGTTCTTCCATCCTCGTTATAGGTCATGCTGACAACAATCGGCAAATCACAGCTTTCCTTTGCCGCAATCAATGCGGCTCTCGCCTCTGCAAGACTCATCATAGTCTCCACTACTAATAAGTCTACCCCTGCTTCTACAAGACAAGTAATCTGCTCTTTATATACATCAATCAATTCTTCTAACTGCATAGTCCCGATTGGATAGAGCTGTCTGCCCGTCATCGTCAGGTTACCTGCAACATAGGCACGATACCCTGTCCTTGCCACTGCCTCTTTCGAAAGCGACACCAGCTTTTTATTAACCGCAGCTAAATTCTTTTCCATTCCATACTCTTCTAATTTGAT
The DNA here is from genome assembly GCA_964439445.1 of uncultured Clostridium sp. Lineage (GTDB taxonomy): Bacteria > Bacillota > Clostridia > Lachnospirales > Lachnospiraceae > CAG-590. Next base: position 3,579 of record CAYTOQ010000050.1, read on the forward strand.
GCGGTTACCAGAAAAGGTTGGAGCATACACAATATTGCTGCCTGCATTTATATAATCCATCTGAAGCTGTACCAACACCTCAGGATTTTCTAAAATCCACTTTTCCGGACAAGCTCCAATCGGCATTCCCGCACGTAACAGGTTGGTTCCTGTTGCTCCATCTAAAACGAGTACTTTCTGTTTTAATAGTGTTCGAAATTGTTCTTTTGTCATATTCTCTCCATTCCTAGCATATCTCATCGCTATCTAAAATAATTGTAAAGGGACCATCATTCAGAAGCTCCACCTTCATATCCGCTCCAAATTCTCCCGTCTGCACATCCGTAATTGTTTCCTTGCATTTCTCTATGATGTATTCGTACATGTCCTTCGCCATATCCGGCTTACCTGCCCTTATAAAGGATGGCCGGTTTCCTTTTTTGCAATCGGCATACAAGGTGAATTGGGAAACTAACAACAGCTCACCCTGCACATCTGCAAGACTTAAGTTTGTCTTGCCCTGTTCATCTTCAAAAATGCGAAGACCTAACATTTTCTTCACCATCTTGTCTGCAAGCTCTTTTGTATCTGTGTCTGCTACACCAATCAACACAAGAAATCCTTTGTCAATCTTACCAGAAATCTCACCATCTATCGTTACACTTGCATGCTTCACACGCTGTATTACAAATCTCATTATGCACTCCTTATCGTTAATCCTTTTATGTCTTTGCTCTATATCAAGCCTATTAATTTGTTATGTATAGTGTCATCATTTTACCTTGACAGACTTTACCTTGCTATAGGAAGAATATACCCTTTTACCATTCACCTTACGATATGCCCGCACCTTATAATAATAGATTTTACCACTTGTCAGCTTACTATTCTTGTAGCTAGTCTTTTTTGTTGTCGTTATCTTCTTAAAACCCTTATTCTTTTTTGTAGAGCAATAGACTTCATAGCCCTGTGCACCCTTCACTTTTCCAAGTCGAATTGTGACCGCATTCTTTTGGGAAGACAGTTTGACATTCGGCTTTTCCAACATCGGTTTTCCCAAAACCACATCGGATAATTCTCCCTGTGTCTCTCCAACACACGCCTGCACCTTGTAATAATATTTCTTGCCAGTCTTTAACTTCTTGTCCGTATAGTTATTAACCGTTACCGTTGCTACTTTTTCGTATCCAAAGTTTTCCTTTGTCGAACGATAAATATGATAGCTTGTCGCCCCACTCACTGCATTCCAGGTCAAAGTAACCGTATTATAAGTAACCTTAGAAACCTGAATCTCTGTTACGTTACCATGATTAAAATCTGTATTTTGTTGAAAATCCCGGATGTCAGAAGAATCACTTTCTGTTCCTTCATCTCCGGTATTTCCAGAACTACTTTTTATTTTCCACTGTGCATAGAGAATTATGCTTCCATCCTGCTTTGTTGTCAAGCTTGACACAGCTTGCAAATCAGAATAATTCGTTCCAGTTCCATCCGCCTTTGTATTCCAGCCTGCGAAGGTGTAACCTTCTCGCGTGTAATCACATTGTATCAACTCTTGAGCAACACCATAGGTAAAATACTGTTGCCCCATCGTTCCACTTCCGCCATTGGCACTATATTGTACACAATACGAGTTAGGCGCAAAATAAGCATCATAATAATATGTATCAAAATGCTCGGTTTCCCACTGTGGTATAAATGTAGCCTCTGTGGAAACCATTTCCTCCGTGTCATAATCCACCCATTTTACAAAATGATATCCCGGTGCCGGAATCGCTGTTGCTCCTTCTGCCGTCTCGCCAGGAAGTAATATTTCATAAAGGATGCTTACCTCACCCATTGTTACATCCCCATAATTAACCGCATAGTAAGAAACATATACACATTCTCCCTCAACAGCAGTCCAGCTCTTCCATTCTTCACTCTGCTGACATTCAAGGGTCCAATTCCTATATTCATATTCCGGACTATAAGTAAAGGTCGCCGTTGATGCGACAGGAGTCTTAATATACTCTCTTTCCTGCATCTCTCCATTTACAGTGTCAAAAGCTGTGGTTCCTATTGCAGTTTTATTTATCGTCACAGTGCCTTCTGTCGCCAGCACCAACGTTCCACCGCCAACAAAATCATCAACCACTAACGCTTCGATGGAACTCAAATTCAATATCCCGCCTTCTTGGATTTCCAAATCAACATTCTGATCTTCAATAGACGTAGATGCAGTCAGTATCATAGGTGCAACCTCACCCTCTACCACCGTCAACTGACGAATGCTGTCTAATGTCTGACCAGTTGCCAAATATTGTGTAATATAGGACACCGATGTTCCACCCGCACTACCTGCACCATACACATATTTAACCGGAGAATTTTCCAAAGTGATATCCACCGTTCCAGACACCGGATACAGCTCCGCTTGTGCCGCCGGATAGTCCGGTTCTCCAAAATCAAAAAACTGATCTCTATTCACATCAGGCTCTGTCGCTCCACAAGCATAAATCTCATTGACGGATGTACTGCTAACATCCTGTAGTTCAATTGTTACATTTCCCGTATACGCCCCATTCATACCACCGGCATATATATTCCCAAAATAACTATTTTTCCCTTTGATTGTAATCTTCGCAGCATCACCCGGATTCTCACTTACCATATCACCGGTTGTTACATCAAACAAGCCACCTGCAACCAAATCAATAATTCTGCATCCCTGATTTCTTGTCACATTATCCAGCGTCAAATGATATCCATTGGCGTAAATATGATCATGATAAGAGTTCGCAAAATTCAACTGTATGTTCTTAAACATAACATCTGCTTCTAGCAATATCCCTGCTGCCCGACATTCCAAAACCGCTATATTCGTGCCAGGCTCTGATTCAATGATTATGCTTTTATCAATCACAAAGGGTTTATCCTCACCAGGATCATTGATAAACCCATAATACGAATCGTCTCCCGCCAATATGTATATCGTGTCACCATCTGCTACATTAGCAACCGCATCTTCAAAACTACTATAAGGATTCTCCCTCGTTCCATCCTCCAAAGAACCTTTTCCACTCAGAGAGGTATACACAGCTTTTTGCGCCTTGACCTGCACGCACACAGACATCGAAAACACAATCACACAGATAATATATATACACACGCGCATTCTTTTTATCATAGTTATCCCTCCGAATCGTTTTTATTGCACGAGTCATTTGACACCGACCTCAAATTAATTTCTTCATTATACCACATCCTAGTATTTCGTGATATAATGAAATCCTGTTTTGCACACAAAAAATGAAAAGTTTTAAATATAGATAATCCAAGGAGAAGCCTATGACAGAAGAACAAATTCTAAAGGGACGTTTATCCGATTTGGCAAAACGTGCCTATCAACAAAATCTATATACTTACAGCAACTTTTTATCCCCTGCCGAGCTTACTGTACTAGAAGATATCCGAAGCGATATTTCTTATATTCATTTTGAAACCTTCGGCGGAAATGAATTGTGTGAGCGACAGGTGGTCGGTTTTGGTTCAGAGGAAGAGTTTGGCTACCCCGGAGAGTTTCCGATTATCGTAGTCAAGGTAACCCCTCTACTCGCCAAATTTAGTGACGATTTGAACCATCGGGATTTTCTTGGCTCATTAATGCACCTAGGAATCGAACGAGATACCTTGGGTGATATTCTCATCAAAGATAATACTGCTTACATTTTTTGTTTGGAGCGCATCGGCGAATATATACGTGATGAACTGACCAAAGTAAAGCACACAAACGTAAAATGTGAAATCACCGACACAAACATTCCAGCATTAACTCCAAAGCTAATAGACATTGAATTCCCAGTTGCGTCTTTGCGCTTAGACGGAATTATTGCAAGCCTGCTGAAATGCTCCCGAAAAGAATCCCTATCCTTTTTCGAAGAAAAAAGAGTGACACTGAACGGCCGGGTTACCGGTCGCAACAGCATCACTCTAAAGGATGGTGATATTTTCTCCATTCGCGGACATGGAAAATATATTTTTGACCACGCCGGCGGAAACACCCGCAAGGGGAAGGTATATGTTCATATCAAAAAATACATCTAGCCTTCCACAGCTTATTTTTTCGTCATATCATATTGGATATTTGGCATCTGCACATCTAATGTTGCCGCTGCCATTTGCATCCATTCCGGATTCGATATCCATCGGTCGCCCTTCTTTAATACATAAAATGGTGTGTCCTGTTTCTCACTGCGGGCAATCCTCACAATTGCAATCACGTCACAGACAAGCACAAAGGCTAAGAATACCAACACAAGCCATCCGTTTTCCATAAACAAACAAAAATCAAAGAAGCCATGCTGCAATGTCGGAAGCAGCAACGCAAGGAATAACCACAACCAACTCTTTCCCTTCTGTCCTTTCACTTCAAACAGCTTTGCATTTCCAAGGAAGTATCCCATAAAGATAGCAAAGGTACAATGCCCCGGAACAGATAAGATTGCTCTTGAGATTCCCGTTCCAAAACCATATTGGAATACATACAATATGTTCTCTAACAGCGCAAATCCAAGGGACGAAGCCACACAGTACACAATGGCGTCAAATCGATAGTTAAATGCCTTGTTATTCCAAATGAACACACGCACCATAAACAATTTCCAAAATTCTTCTATCAGTGCGACGCCTAAGAACGCACTCAAAAAACTATATATCACTCCACTTGATCCAAACAAAAACTGTAGCACTACATCAGCTATCATCTCACAGATAACTGTCGGAATACAAGAAACGATTCCCAAACCTGCTACACCCAACACCAAACCAATGGGTTCTTTTTCAATGCGGTCACATTTATATATAACAATCATCAAAACAACTGCCGGTAACACAGCGATAAGTAGTAAATGCATAACTCTCCTCCTCTTTTGTATACATTTCTATTTCGTCTTCATTATATAAATATTACACCCGCTTGGCAACTAAGTTTTTATTTTCTCACAGTAATTTCACTTGGATCCCTATAATGAACTCACTGTACAATAACAATATTTGTGCTATAATCTCTTTGAATGTGCATACTATTTTTGTATGCATTGATTTCTCAATGAGTTTATACTAACAGGAGGAAAACATGAAGATCATTATTGTAGGCTGCGGCAAAGTTGGATACACACTTGCCCAACAGCTAAATGAAGAAGGACACGATATTACCATCATTGATACAAATGGTGAAAAAGTAGAACAGGCAATCTCCACTCTCGACATACAAGGCGTAGAGGGCAACGGAACTACTTTCAACACCTTATCCGAAGCAGGCATCAAAACCAGCGATTTGTTAATTGCCGTAACAGCCAGAGACGAAGTGAATCTGCTGTGCTGCCTTATGGCAAAGAAAACCGGAAACTGCAATACCATCGCCAGAGTGCGAAATCCAGAATACGTCAGCGAAATGAACTATCTTCGTGAGGGATTGGACCTTTCTATGATTATCAATCCAGAATTGACCTGTGCATCAAGTATATCACGATTACTTGAAATTCCGAGCGCTTTGGATTTCACCACCTTTGCAAAGGGCCGCGCCAACCTCATCAAGTTTTCTATTCCGGAAGGCTCAATTGTTAACCAAATGAGCGTTATTGATTTCGCAAAAAAGATTCATTCAAAAACCTTAATCTGCGCAATCGAACGAGAACACGAGGTAATTATTCCAGATGGTAATACAATCCTACTGGAAAACGATAAAATGTATGTCATCATTCCACCTTCCGAGTTGCACAGCCTTTTGTCGAAAATCGGAATTAAGGCAAAGCCAATCAAGAACGTCTTAATCGCCGGCGGTAGCAAAATTGCTTACTATCTCACAAAGCGATTAGAAGAAGCTCGTATTCGAGTAAAAATTATAGAAAAAGATTTTAAAAGCTGCGAACGCTTAAGCGAACTGCTGCCACACACCTTAATTATCCACGGTGACGCCACCAACCGCCAGCTTTTATTAGAAGAAGGACTTGCAAATATGGATGCATTTGTTTCCCTTACCAATATGGACGAGGAAAATCTAGTTCTCTCCTTGTTTGCAAATAAAGTAAGCCACGCAAAGCTTATTACAAAGGTGGACAAGGTTTCCTTCGAGGAAGTAATTAGCGATTTACCAATCGGAACCATTGCCTGTCCAAAGAACATTACCGCCAAATCCATTATCCAATATGTGCGCGGTGTACAAAATTCATTTGGCAGCAACATTGAAACCTTATATCGTATTATTGATGATAAGGTGGAAGCAATTGAGTTCAAGGTAACACAAAACTCAACCGTAACCGGCAAACCACTAATGGACTTAAATCTCAAAAAGAATCTTCTTGTCTGTGCAATTTTCCGCAAGGGGAAGATCATCACCCCTACCGGTAAGGATACCATTGAGAACGGAGATGCTGTTTTAATTGTCACAACCAACAAGGGATTGGCAGATATCACTGATATTTTAGTTTAAATGAGTCGAAACAAACGACAGAACAGGAACGAACGATGAATTTTAAAATGATTTTATATATGTTAGGCTGGCTGCTCAATACAGTTGCCGCTATGATGTTAGTACCCTTTGGGGTATCCATCTATTACCAGGAAAGCAGCGGACGTTATTTCTTAATCTGTGCTCTATGTATGCTTGTAATCGGAGTGCTTCTTGTAAGAAAACGTCCCCAAAATACAGCGATTTATGCAAAGGAAGGCTACGTGGTCACATCACTAAGCTGGCTACTACTGTCCCTGTGCGGTTCTATGCCACTTTTCTTAAGTGGCGAGATTCCTTCCTTTACCAACGCGCTTTTTGAATGTGTTTCCGGTTTCACTACAACTGGTGCTTCCATTCTTAATAACGTGGAAGGTCTCTCTCGTTGTATGAATTTCTGGCGATGCTTTATCCAACTGATTGGTGGTATGGGAGTGCTTGTATTCATGTTAGCATTAATTCCTCTGACCGGTGGACAGGACCTGCACCTGATGCGGGCAGAAAGTCCTGGTCCCAGCGTAATAAAGCTTGTACCAAAGGTGCAAAAAACAGCATACTACCTCTACGCAATTTATTTTTCTCTTACTATTTTGGAGATTGTATGCCTGCTCATTGCAGATATGCCGTTCTACGATGCCGTCTGTACGGCGTTTGCGACCACCAGTACAGGCGGTTTCGGCATAAAAAACACCTCATTAGGTGGATATTCCCCTGCCATTCAATATATTGTTTCCACATTTTTGTTTTTAGCGGGTTTGAATTATAATTTCTTTTTCTTCCTGATTATCAAACGCTTTAAAGATGCCTTTTCTATAGAGGAGGTTAAGCTGTATTCGCTTATCTTCTTTGGAGCCGTGGCTGCCATTACAGGAAATCTAATATACAACGGAGGAATAGCCGAGGAAAGCTTTCGGTACGCTTTTCATCAGGTCGGCTCCATTATGACAACTGCCGGTTTTTCCACCACCGATTTTGACCTATGGTCATCTATATCCAAAACTATATTAGTTCTATTAATGTTTATTGGAGGATGTGCCGGAAGTACCTGCGGTGGCATTAAGGTTTCCCGCATATTGATTTACCTCAAAACCGTCAGAAAAGAAATGAATCAGTTGTGTCATCCAAAAAATGTAAAGATAATTAAGATGGACGACAAACCTTTGGCTCACAACGTTCTGCGTTCCGCCAACGTTTTCTTAATTACGTATCTAATGATATTTGTTGTCTCTCTTTTGCTCATAAGCTTAGACGGATACGACCTAGTGACAAACCTCACAGCCGTTGCATCCGCCGTTGGAAACATCGGACCGGGACTTTCCCTCGTTGGACCGACTAGAAACTTTGACCTGTTTTCCGGATTTTCAAAATATGTGCTAATGTTTGACATGATTGCAGGACGACTTGAAATCTTTCCTCTGCTCGTATTATTATATCCTTCCACATGGCGCAAGAAATAAAAAAATCTCAACCCTCCATTATGAGGGTTGGGATTTTTTATAGATAAGAATCCAACGTTTCATATACAAACTCCACACTACTTCGGCGAACCTCATTGCGTCCAATTTCTCCGAACTGCTTGGTAAAGGTGATAACCTCTCCATCGATGCAAAAACCAAAGCACACCATTCCAACCGGTTTATCCTTGGTTCCACCTCCAGGTCCCGCTACTCCTGTAATACCTACTCCTACCTCCGAGCCAGCCGCTTTCGCGACACCTTGTGCCATCTGAGCAGCAACCTCTTCACTCACCACACCATATTGTTCTATCGCAGCAGCATTTACTCCGAGATATTGCATCTTTGCCTCATTGGCATAGGTTACGAAGCTCACATCTAATACCTTCGACGCATCCGCTACACTCACCAGTGCCGCACATGCCATTCCGCCCGTGCAAGACTCCGCGAATGATATATGATAATTTTTCTGTATAAGCTTATCCACAACGACCTGATACATAGCATACTCCTTTCTTCTCTCAAACTGTATTTAGGGAATTGCATAACTCAGCATAAGTTTTTGTTAGTTTCGCAATTGCCTGCTTAAACTGTATTATAGCCATTCCAATATAATTCTATATGTAAATTTTTCCATATTCTTGTCACACAAACAGACTGTTTCATTATAACAGAAGGCTTTTTTCTCTTCAAGCACACGAACCCTCCGAACAAAGAGTTTGCTTGTAAACTCTTCGCGCACGAGCGGTGTCCAAAGGACAAACTTCTTTTCCGCGAGCTGCGCATCCTCGCGGAGCGTTTTTTACTTTATAGGACAATTTCAACGAAATTTCCTATAAAGCAAAAAAACGAGTTCCTAATCGTTCTTTTTGTTGTAGTCTATTTTTTATCGCTGTATAATAGAGCATGAAACACTTATGATTAGGAGGTACCAATGGTAATACAAATGCAACCAAAAAAGACTACGGCATGGACCTCTCATCCACGACCACAGTTGAAACGAAATGCATATCACATCTTGAATGGAACCTGGGAATTAAATGGTCACTCTATTACCATTCCTTATCCACCGCAAGCGTCTTTGTCCGCTTACGAAGGTGATATATCGGATGAGCTCATTTACCAGCATACATTTACACTCCCGGCAACCTTTACACAAACACGGATTCTATTACATTTTGGTGCTGTTGACCAATGCACAAAGGTATATATAAATGACATTTTAGTAGGGGAACACGAAGGAGGTTATCTGCCTTTTTCTTTTGATATCACAGATGCCTTAAAACGGGACAGCGAAAATCTACTCAAGGTAATTGCAACGGACACTCTGTGTCTTGATTATCCATACGGAAAACAGTCCAAAAAACCTAGTGGAATGTGGTACACCGCTATCAGTGGCATCTGGCAAACGGTTTGGCTGGAAAATGTTCCCGATACCTATATTACCGGATTGAACATCCGGACCGATTTGGATTTTGTCGAAATTACCCTGACACACAATCAACCACTGAAAGCAACGGATATTTTCGGAGTCGAAATTGAATTGCCAAATGGTTCTTTGATACAGCAAGCGTTTACATCCGAGCAGGGAATCTGTCAGATTCCAAATCCTATTCACTGGACACCAGAAAACCCTCACCTTTACAATATAACCATTCACTCCAAAGAGGATACGGTGGAAAGTTATTTTGCACTCCGCACCATTGGAATCGAAGACATCAACGGAATCCGCCGCGTATGCTTAAATCATACTCCTATTTTTCTTCACGGTGTGCTAGACCAAGGGTATTTTCAGGATGGAATTTTTCTACCTAAGAAGGAGGAGGATTATGATAAGGATATTCTTTCCATGAAGGAATTAGGCTTCAATACATTACGAAAACACATCAAAATTGAGCCAGATTATTTCTACTATGCATGCGACAAATTAGGAATGCTGGTTATGCAGGATATGGTGAATAGCGGTTCCTATTCCTTCTTACGGGATACCGCTCTTCCAACCATCGGTTTTAAGAAAAAGAAGGAGATACATCTGCGCACAACTGATAAACGCCGGCAAATTTTTATGGAACAAACGCGACTTACCATAGAACATCTCTATAACCATCCTTGCGTGATTGCTTACACAATCTTTAATGAGGGGTGGGGACAGTTTGATAGTGATGAGATGTATACCTACGCAAAGGCATTGGACAATACCCGGTTGGTGGATACCACCTCCGGCTGGTTTGCACAGAGCAAAAATGATTTTGACAGCGAGCACATTTATTTCCGCCTGAAGAAGCCGGTTGTAAAAAAACGTCCATTACTCATTTCGGAATGTGGCGGATACAAACTACTGAACAAGGAACATTTCTTTGGCGAAAAGAAGTACGGTTACGGCACCTGCAAGAACCGCACAGACTTAACCAATCGCATCGTGGAAATGTACGAGAAAATGATTCTTCCCGGAATTCCAGAAGGTGTATGTGGCTGTATCTACACCCAGCTTTCAGACGTAGAGGGAGAAATCAACGGCTTATACACCTATGACCGTGCAGTTTGTAAGGTTTCAAAGGAAAAAATGTCAGATGTCTCAAAGCAGATTACCCAAACTCTGCAAAAAGCAACGGATGAAGTGTAAAACAAGGTCTTTGCAAGAAAGAAGCTTGACACCATTCCGGTATAAGCAGCCACAGCAATACCAAATAAAATAGCAAGCAAAAGGGTGGATGTCACAACACTTTCTCAGCGTGTAATACATCCACCCTTTTGATTCAGGCACTATACCTATTCCTAATATAGATTTTTCATATCCTTTTTATATGCATCGGTACTGTACCACCATTTCCCCTTATCCCAAGTGTATTTTCCGTTTTTTGGTCTTTTCACCGTTGACTTGGTAAGGCCTGGTGTTTTATAAAAATCTGCTCCTCGCAGCTTCTTATTCGACTTCAAATTCAAGCTCTTAATCTCATCACAGAAAAAGAAATAAATATATCTTAAATTTTTACATTTATTTACCTTAACACTTTTTGTATCTACTTCATAAAAATATGCCTGTTGTAAGTTGGTATAGGCATTGAGACTTACCGATTTCATTTTAAAATCCGAAAGACTAAGTACCTTCAGTTTTTTCTTTTCCTTTGGTAGCTTCAAGGTCTTCGTTCCTGCATTGCCATAGACTGTAAGATCAACCACACTGCTACATTTACTCACATCCATCTTTGTTATCTTATTATCATTTGCAGCTTCTACATAAATATCCCTAGCACTTGGCGCATTTAACGTAAACTGCTTGGCGGTAATACCGGAAATCCACACATTATCTATATTGGTTCTCTTCGACAAATCTGCAGTCTTTCCGCTATAACGTTCAACGTGAATGTAAGACAACTCTGTCAGATACTCAATCCCTTCAAAGCTTGATACATTCGTTGCTTTTATGGTCTTATATTTGCCATTCACCTTTTTCGTTTCATTTCGAGTTTCCAGACTCCAAATCTCATGGATTTCCGCAGGGTCTAACCAGCCATCCCCATTGGTGTCATATACAATTTTTTCAAAGGTTCCATCCATATTAATATCTTTTCCACCATTTAACAAAAGCTTATACAAGCCTGGAAAATTCACCTTATCAATAGCAACAAAAGTAAATTCTCTTTTCTCGCTCCACTGGCTATAAATTGGTGTCACTTCACTTGCTAACTGTAGCACATAGCGAACTCTTACATAGCATTTACCACCATGCTCACCCAATTCCGACTTATCCAAAGCAAGACTGGCTAGATTCGTGGAATACTGCTTTGCACCAATGAACAACTCGTTATCTGCCACTTCCAGCTCATAAGAAAATTGCCCCTCACCGGCTTCCACATAAGAACTATAATCCATCCATTGTATAATTGCTTTTCCATCTTTCATACTCGGTAAATCATAAACGTATGGCATTTCATCTTTTATGTAAGAATAACTCTCCGCCTGTACAGTTTGCAGCATACTTACCGTTCCAAGCAAAAACAAGAATACTAAAAACAATTGTTTTCCTTTGCACTTTATCATCTGCTTATCCTCCTGTATTCAATATTCACACATCGTCCTTTTTTCAAAATTTCACCCTGCTAATAAAGCTCATTTATATCCTTCTTATAAGCAGATGTTTTTTCCCACCATGGTCCTTTGTCCCATGTGTACTTTCCACTCTTTGACTTTTTCACTGTTTTCTTAGTCAGTCCTGGTGTATCGTAAAAATCTGCTCCTCGCAGATTCTTATTTGACTTCAAATTCAAGCTCTTAATTTTGTTACACTGGCAAATATATATGTAACGAAGATTCTTACATTTATCCACCTTCACACTCTTCGTATCACAGCGATACATATACAATTGCTGAAGATTGGTATATGTATTCAAATTGAGACTTTTCACATAAACGCGGCATAGCTGCAAAACCTTTAAGTTGTTCTTTTCTTTCGGAAGCCTTACTACCTTCGCCCCTTTTCCACTATTATTCTCCGCATCAATCTCTAGTACTACCGCACCGCTACACTTTCTCAAGTCGATGCTTGGATTATTTTTTACCGGTTCAATCACTCTTACTCTTTTTGCATTGGGTGCAATGACCGTCAGTTGCTTAGAAGTATGCCGGCGAAACTCAACAAACGTCGCCGAGCATTTTGACAAATCCGCTTTTTTGCCGCTACCGAGTCTATCCATCCATCTCCATTTTCGTCATAGATAATCTTTTCTAAATCACCTGTAAGAATGTTAATCTTTTCACCACCATTTTTTATCACCTTATACATACCCGGAAAATTGGTCTTGTCAATGGCAACAAAAATCGTTTCCTTCGTCTCACTCCATTGATTATAATAGGCTGCCGACTGGTCAAGTAGTTGTAACACACCTCTGACTCTCACATAAAATCTCCCACCATGCTCACCAAATTCTGACTGAGCCAAAACCAAGCTTTCTGTATCTGCAAAATAGGACTTTGCATTTGTAAATGCTTCATTATCTGCGATTTGTACTTCGTAACGGAATGTTTCCTTCGTTTCATCCATCGCCGGAACACACTTCAACCATTCTATCACAGCTTTACCGTCCTTCATGTACGGTTCACTATTAATAATGGTATATATGTTTTCCACATAAGAATAGTCCTCTGCCTGTACAGGTTGCACTGTGCCTCCTACCCCTATTAACAATACCAAGCAAAAAATGAATCGTCTCAAGTTATTCATTCTCATTTTCTCCTCTACGTTTTCTTACTCTTTTCTTATGTATATAAACCAGTAAATTGGAAACATGCACATATTAAACATATACAGACAAATACACCAAACTACTTTAAGCGGTGTATCCAAGCTCGGATTCTTCACGGTTTTTATAATCAACCAAATCATTACACCGTATACCGCAATCACCGCAAGGAATGATCCTAGTAAAATTAAGATTATGAACAAACCGGTCGGTTCAATAGACATTCCCCTATCTTCCGCAAACACATATCCCATTAGCGGAACGCAAGAACTCCAAAACAAAACCCCTGGCAAAAAACACAATATACAAGATAATACTTTATTCATTTTCCTTCCCTCTTAAATATATCATAAACACCAATTAAATATATAGCTAAAAAAGTTAGACACGTTATAAGCATTTTGCTTAAAATAACGTGTCCAACTTATATTTTGAAAATCTAATGTTTAATTAGTAATTCTCAATTAGAACTTACCTGCTGTAGCAGCCTCTTCAATCGAAACTGCAACTGCAACTGTCATACCAACCATTGGGTTGTTACCAGCACCGATAAGACCCATCATCTCAACGTGTGCAGGTACTGATGAAGAACCAGCGAACTGTGCATCTGAGTGCATACGTC